>JAYUYB010000318.1:0-10551 GCA_043752655.1 Chloroflexota bacterium | reverse complement strand
CGCAGCACGCCGAGCTGCCCGGCGCTGGGGTCACGGTGGTGCCGAATGGCGTGGACCTCGACTACTTCCGGCCCACATGTGCCGAGCGCGCTGCGGCGACGGTTATCTTCAGCGGCAAGCTGAGCTACCACGCCAACGAGGCCGCCGCGCATTTCCTGCTGCGCGAGATCATGCCGCTCGTCTGGCGCGCGCAGCCCACAGCGCAGGTGGTTCTTGCAGGCGCGCAGCCGGGGCCGGCGCTTCTCGCCTACGCCCGCGACCCACGGGTGACAGTGACTGGCCGCGTGCCGGATCTGCGCCCGTACCTGGCAGGCGCCAGCGTGGCCGCAGCGCCGATCACCTACGGCGTGGGCGTGCAGAACAAAGTGCTGGAGGCCATGGCCATGGGCCTGCCGGTGGTCGCCGCACGGCAGGCCACCGTGGCGCTGGCGGCCTGCCCCGGCCAGGATCTGCTGGTAGCAGAAGGCTCCGCTGCCTTTGCGGCGGCGCTGCTCGCGCTGCTGGCGAGCCCCGAGCGGCGCGCAGACATCGGCGCTGCCGGGCGCGCCTATGTGGAGCGCGCCCACGGCTGGGACGCAAGCGCGGCGCTGCTGGAGGGCTGTTACGCAGCGGCGCGCGCCTCTGCCACCAAGCGCAGTAAACGGATTGTCAGCATGGCGCCTGTGCGAATTTAAGGCGGTGTTAAGGCGCCCGCGCATACTGGCCTCTGATCACTCTGCTTGCGTTCATAGGCGCTGCTGTTCAGGAGGTGCCCAACTATGGCCACCCATGATCTGTCCGTCATCGTGCCGTGCTACAACGAGTCGGAGGGCATCACAGCAATGCGCGCGCGCATGGCCGCAGTAATGCCAGAGCTGCGTCGGCGCGGCAGCGTGCAGCTGGTGTTTGTCGACGACGGCAGCAGCGACGGCACCGGCGATCAGCTTACCAAAGCCTTTAGCGGCTGGCCCGAGCTGCTGATCGTTCGCCACGAGCGTAACCGTGGCCTCGGCCAGGCGCTGCGAACCGGCTTCGCCCACGCCGACGGCGCCGTGATTGTCACCTGCGACAGCGACGGCACCTATCCCTTCGCCGAGATCCCGGCCCTGCTCGATCTGCTCACGCCAGAGGTCGATATCGTCACCGCCTCGCCGTACCACCCAAGAGGGGGCATCGAGAACGTGCCCGCCTACCGGGTTGCGATCAGCAAAAGCGCCTCGCTCTGCTATCGCCTGCTCGTCGACCCCCAGATCCACACCTACACCGCGCTCTTCCGGGCCTGTCGCCGCGAGGTGATCGAGCGCGTACAGACGCGGGCCGACGGCTTTCTGATGGTCACCGAGCTGCTGGTCGAGGCGCTGCTGGCGGGCTTCCGCACCGTCGAGTACCCCACCACCCTGCGCGTGCGCCAGTACGGCCAGTCCAAGGCCAGGGTGTTTGCGATCACCCGCACCCACCTGCGCTATATGGCGGGCCTGATCGGGCGGCGCCTGAGCGCTCGCCCCAGCGTCGCGCTCCCGCACGAGCCGTTGGGCCAAAAATAGTCCGGAAATCTGTGTCATCTGTGGACAATATGCCCGGCGCGTAAGCGTTGTATCAGCCCTGGTACGAGAGGTAGCGATTGGCGACCATTCTCACAATGCTCGGCACCCGGCCCGAAATTATTAAGCTCTCGCCGCTGCTTCCGCTGCTGCAGGAGCGCTTCACGCATGTGCTAGTCCACTCCGGCCAGCACTACAGCTTCGAGCTGGACGCCCGCTTCTTCGCGGAGCTGGAGCTGCCCCAGCCAGATTACACGCTCAACGTCGGCTCTGCCCCCCACGGCGAGCAGACGGCGCGCATGCTCAGCCGCCTGGAGCCAATTCTACTCGACATAAAGCCCGATGCCGTACTGGTACAGGGCGACACGAACACCACCCTGGCGGGCGCCCTGGCCGCTGCCAAGCTCCAGATCCCGGTGGTCCACATCGAGGCAGGCTGTCGCTCCTTCAACCGGGCCATGCCGGAGGAGCTGAACCGCGTGCTGGTGGATCATATCTCGACGCTGCTCTGCGCCCCCGACGCGGCCGCCGTCGGCCACCTGCTGGCCGAGGGCATCCCCGCGCAGCAGGTGGCCCTGGTGGGCTCCACTTCTATCGACGCCTGCGAGCGGGCCAGGGGCCTTGCGGGCCGCTCCAACATCATCGAGCGCCTGGCGCTGCTGCCCGGCGCGTACCTGGCCCTCACCCTGCACCGCGCCGAGAACACCACGCCAGAGGCGCTGCCAGGCATTCTCGCGGCGCTCGCGGAGCTGGCCGCAGCCGAGCCGGTGGTCTTCCCGATCCACCCGCGCACGGCCGCCGCCTTGCAGGCCCAGGGTCTGCACCTGCCGCCTGGCGTGCGTCCCTGCGAGCCGCTTGGCTACCTCGATACGCTGCGGCTTGTAGGCGAGGCGCGGGCCCTGCTCACCGACTCGGGCGGGCTCCAGGAGGAGGCCGCCGTGCTGGGCACGCCGGCGCTCATCCTGCGGCAGGAGACAGAGTGGCAGGCGCTGGTGGACGCGGGCATCCACACGCTGGCCGGCACAAGTCCTGAGACGATTCTGGCGGCGGCCAGCGTGGCGCTGCGGCCCGAGGCCCTGGCAGCGGCGCGCCGTCGCCCGCTGGCGCTGCGCCGGGGCGCCAGCCAACAGATCTGTGAGCTAGTGGCCGAGCTTGTCGCCGTGGCGAGGCTCGCCCCCGCCATCGCGGTGTAGGGAAGGAATAGCCCGATGCAGCAGGCCGACGAGATCGCCGTCACGGCGACAGCGCGAGCGGCGCCCGCCCCGGCGGCGCCACGAAAGGGACGTTTTCGTATGGCTACGAGCACGATTATGCTGATCCTGGCCGCCAGCGCCCTTGGCGTGATCGGCCAGATGATGTTGAAGGTGGGCATGAGCGCGATGGGCCCGCTAAGCCTGAGCGCTGCCGGCGCGCCGCTGATTGCCTGGCGCATGGCTACGACGCCGATGGTGGTGGGCGGGCTGCTGGTGTATGCCGCTGGCACCTTCTTCTGGCTGATCACACTCTCGCGGATCGAGCTCAGCGTGGCCTATCCATTTGTCAGTCTGAACCACGTGATTATCTTTTTGCTCGCCTGGCTTGTGCTGCGCGAGCAGATCACCCCAACGCGCACCGTCGGTGTGCTGGTGATCTGCATCGGCATGCTGCTCGTCGCACGCTCCTAATCAAAAGAAGGTGAGAGCGCGCATGGACCACCTCAAGGGGTATTTCAGCCAGATCGCACAGACACTCCAGCAACTGCCGCAGCAGTCCCTGAACCGCATCGCCGCCGCCCTCTGGGCCGCCTACGAGCGCGATGCGACGATCTTCGTCTGTGGGAACGGTGGCAGCGCGGCCACTGCCTCACACTTCGCCTGCGACTTGTCGAAGTGGACTATTCAGCGTAACGCCAGGCGCGTGCGGGCCATCGCCCTCACCGACAATATCCCGCTGCTTACGGCCTGGTCGAATGATCAGGATTACGCCGATGTCTTTGTGGAGCAGCTGCGCACGCTTTATCGCAGCGGCGACGTGCTATTCGCGATCTCGGGTAGCGGCAAGTCGCCCAACGTGCTGCGGGCCGTGGAGTGGGCCAACAGCGTTGGCGCAACCACCATCGGCGTCACTGGCTTCGATGGCGGCATCCTGGCCCGCACGGCCGCCGTGGGCCTGCGGGTGGATAACTACGTGATGCCTCAGGTGGAGGATCTGCATAGCATGCTCTGCCACGCCCTGGCGGTGAACCTGGGCAAGCAGATCGAGCAGTCGCTGCGCCCGGCCCTGCTGCCTGCTGGCGTGCTGCTCGAGCAGGTTGTGGGAGGAGGAGGCGCATGATCCCGATCGCCCGCCCGTTGATCGGGCCGGAGGAAGAGGAAGCGGTCCTGGCGGTGCTGCGCTCGGGCATGCTCGCCCAGGGCCCCGAGGTGGAGCGGCTCGAGGCGGGCTTCGCCGCGCTCTGCGGGGTGCGCCACGCCGTGGCCGTCGCCAATGGCACTGCGGCCCTGCACCTGGCCCTGCTCGCCCACGAGATCGGCCCCGGCGACGAGGTGATCACCACGCCCTTCAGCTTTATCGCCACCGCCAACAGCGTGCTGATGACGGGCGCGCGGCCGGTCTTTGTGGATGTCGACGAGGCGAGCTATAACCTCGACGTGCGCCAGATCGAGGCGGCGATCACGCCGCGCACCAGGGCGATCATGCCGGTGCATCTCTACGGCCACCCCGCCGAGATGGACGCCATCGGCGTGATCGCGCGCCGCCACGGCCTGGCTGTGATCGAGGACGCCGCTCAGGCTGTCGGCGCCACCTATCGCAACCGGCCCATCGGCAGCTTCGGCACCGCCTGCTTCTCGCTCTACGCCACCAAGAATATTATGAGCGGCGAGGGCGGCGTGATCACCACCGACGACCCGGCGCTCGCCGACAGGCTGCGGCTGCTGCGCAGCCACGGCAGCCGCGTGCGCTACTACCACGAGTCGCTGGGCTACAACTTCCGGCTCACCGATCTGCAGGCGGCGATCGGCCGCGTACAGCTGGCAAAGTGTGCGGCATTCAACGCGCGGCGCCGCGCCAATGCGGCCTGCCTCGATGGCCTGATCACGCATCCGAGCGTGCGCAAGCCCCGCGTGCAGCCCGGCGTGCGCCATGTCTTCCATCAGTACACCGTGCGTGTGAGCGGCGACCGCGACGAGGCGGTGCGGCAGCTCGCCGCCGCCGGGGTGGGCAGCGCCGTGTTCTACCCGCTGCCCATCCCGCGCCAGCCGCTCTACAAGCAGCTTGGCTACAAGGCCTGCACGCCCGTGGCCGACCGGCTGAGCGAACAAGTGCTGTCCTTGCCGATCCACCCTAGCCTGAGCGCCGAGGATCTGCAGCAGATCGCTGGCGCAGTCAATGCGTTGCAGATTGCAGATTGAGCGCAGCCCGGTCGGCTATTGGCTATTGGCTATCGGCTGTGCGGAACGTCCAGCGCGTCTCGCTGCGGTTGGGCCGACCCCGGCTGTCGCGTAGGCCGCCCCTCAGCGTGACGTTGTAGTTCGTCGCCGGGGCGAGTGGCGCCTGCGGGCGAAAGATCAGCGTCTCGCCCTCCCAGCGGAAGCTGCCAGCCACGATCGGGACGATACGGAAGCTGGCCTCCGCAGATGCTCTGTCCACCGGGCGCGAGAATGTTACCCGCACCTCGGCGGCGCGGGGGATCTCGCTCCCAACCGGGGCCTGATCCACGACCTGTACCTCGCCAGGGCGCGGTAGCGTGGCGATGACGACGGCGGTGAGCACGGCCAGGGCGACTGAGAACAGCGCGACGCGCACATAGTAGGGCATATGGCTCACTGCTGCCTTCTGCACTCTGCACTCTGCCCGGTAAGTATAGCGGTTGGGGCCAAAAATGGGCCGGAAATCTGCGTCATCTGCGGATAAAACGTCCAGCAAGCCGTAACAGGATTGCAAGCTGTGCCCAGCGCCGATTTATAGCGAGTTTACGGGCTCAGGCTACGATAGAGATAGCCCACCCGCGTAGTACGTCGGCCTTCGTCATTAAGGAGTGCTCATGGTTGATGTCATTGGCGGCGGTATTCTCGGCCTCACCCTCGCCCACGAGTTGCTAAAGCGCGGCCAGCCCGTGCGGCTCTGGGAGCGCGCCCCCACGCTCGGCGGCCTGATGGGCCGCACCACCCTGGACGAGCTCGGCGACGTGAGCTGCGACCGCTACTACCACGCCATTCTCAGTAGCGACCGCACCCTGATGGGCCTGATGGACGAGCTCGGCCTGCGCGACCGCCTGCAGATGGTGGCCACGAAGATGGGCTTCTACCACGATGGGCGCGCCCACCCGATGTCCACGCCGCTCGAGTTTCTGCGCTTCCCGCCACTGAGCATGCTCGACCGCGCGCGCCTGGCCTACACCATCCTGGCCTGCCGCCAGATCAAGGACTGGCGGGCGCTCGAGCAGCAGCCGGTGGGCGAGTGGCTCAAAGGCCTCAGCGGCGAGCGCACTGTGCGCCACATCTGGTCGCCCCTGCTGCGCGCCAAGTTCGATGGCGATTTCTCGCAGGTGCCGGCCACCTACATCTGGTCGCGCCTGGTACGCACCACCGACACGCGCACCAAAGGCGGCAGCCAGGAAATGATGTGCTACTTCCCCGGCGGCTACCAGGAGCTGATCGACGCACTGGCGGCCTCGGTACGCGCCAAAGGCGGGGAGATCATCACTGGCGCCACGGTGGAGCAGGTGCGCGTGGCCGACGGGCGCGTGCTGGGCCTGCGTGTTGGCGGGCAGGATCTAGACAGCGACAGCGTGGTGATCACGGCGCAGACGCCCATCGCGCGGCGCCTGCTGCCGCCCGAGGCCGCCACGGTGAGCGAGCGCTGGGGCCGCCTCGAAGGCTTCCTCGGCATCGTCTGCATGCTCCTGGTGCTGCGCCGCTCGCTCACCCCCTACTACACCCTGAACATCACCGACGAGCGCATCCCCTTCACCGGTGTGATCGAGACTACCAACCTGATCGACCCGCGCCACGTTGGCGGCTACCACCTGGTGTATCTGCCGAAGTATGTCGCGCCGGGCAGCCCCTATGCGACCATGCCCGACGACGAGCTGCGGCCCGCCTTCCTTGGCTACCTGCGGCGCATGTTCCCCGACCTGCGCGACGAAGATATTGCCGCGGTGCGGATCGGGCGCGAGCGCTACGTGGAGCCGCTGCACCCGCTTGGCGCCACCGACCAGATCCCGCCAGTCGCCAGCGACGTGCAGGGCCTCTACCTCGCCAACACCGGCCAGATCTACCCCCAGCTCACCAACGGCGAGTCGGTCTGCGCCTTCGCCCGCGACGTAGCAGCAGAGGTGGCCGACCGGCGGGCCGCTGTAGTCCCGAGCGAGCCCGCCTTGGTGGACGCAGCGTAATGCAGCGCATCCGGCTGCGCTTCCCCTGTACCCTATGCCCTGTACCCTTGTAAGGCACCTATGAGCAGCCAGATCATCGAGACGAGCGCTGGCCTGCGGTCGGCCTCACTCGCAGACAGTTGGCGCCAGCGCTGGGCGGGCGTGATTACAGGCCTAGCGATCGGCGACGCCCTCGCCGTAGGGGCGGGGTTCTCGCTGGCCTACGCCTTGCGCTTCCTGAGCAACTGGCCGATCTTCCGCGAGGGGCTTGGGCAGCCACGCTTCTACCTCGCCCTGATCGTCGTGCTCGTGCCCTGCTGGATCGCGCTCTTCGCCACCTACGGCCTCTATAACCCGCGCAACCTCTTTGGTGGCACCCAGGAGTACACCAGGCTCTTCAACGCGTGTACCCTGGGCATGCTGCTCGTCATCGTGCTCACCTTCTTCGTGCCCGACGTGATCGTGGCCCGCGCGTGGCTCTTACTCAGCTGGTTGCTCGCCTTGATCTTCACGATCTTTTGGCGCTTCGGCGCGCGCCGCGTGGTCTACGCCCTGCGGCGGCGTGGGCAGCTCACCGAGCGTGTGGTGATCGTCGGGGCCAATGCGGAGGCGCGGGCCGTGGCCGCCCAGCTTCAGGCCACCGCAACGGCGGGCGACGTGATTGTCGGTTTCATCGACGACGAGCTGCCCCCAGGCACCGAGCTGCTGCCCGGCCTTCCCGTGCTCGGCGGCACCAGCGCCTTCCAGCTGATCGTGAGCCAGCAGCGGGCCGACGCGGTGATCATCGCCGATACAGGCCTGGTGCGCGATCGGCTGGCCACGGTCTATGGCGCCATGGAGGCCCTCAATCGGCTCGATGTGCGCCTCTCGCCCGGCCTGTTTGATCTGCTGACGATCGGCGTGCAGGTGCGCGAGCAGGGCTTCGTGCCGCTGCTCGCACTCAACAAGACCCGCATCACCGGCGTTCACGCCGTCGGCAAGGCGCTACTCGACCGCTGTGGCGCCCTGGCGGCGCTCCTGCTGTTCAGCCCGGTGCTCGCCGTTGTCGCCCTGCTGGTGCGTCTCGACAGCCCTGGCCCGATCATCCACCGCCGCCGCGTGGTGGGCGTGGGCAGCATGCCGTTCGACGCCTTCAAGTTCCGCACCATGTGCGTCGATGGGAATAGCCGCCTCAGCCCCGCGCAGCGCGCCGAACTCCAGAAGCAGGGCAAGCTCAAGGACGACCCGCGCATCACGCAGATCGGCCGCCTGCTGCGCCGCACCAGCCTGGATGAGCTGCCGCAGCTGGTGAATGTGCTGTGCGGACAGATGAGCCTGGTTGGCCCGCGCATGATCACCCAGGACGAGCTGCGCCATTTTGGTCGCTGGCAGCACAATCTGTTGATGGTGCCACCTGGCCTTACGGGCCTCTGGCAGATCAGCGGCCGCAGCAACCTTGGCTACGAGGACCGGGTGCGGCTCGATATGCACTACATCCGCAACTACTCGCTCTGGCTCGACCTCTACATTATCTACCGCACGATCCCGATTGTGATCGGTGGCCACGGCGCTTATTAGGGGGCTATCATGACACGCACATTGCGCGCGGCGGTAATCGGGGTTGGGAGCATGGGGCGTAACCATGTCCGCTCCTATGCCAGCATGGAGGATGTTGAGCTCGTCGCCGTCTGCGACGCCGATGAGGCCACCGTGGGCAAGCTGGCGCGCATGTACCGCTGCGAGCCCTACACCGACTTCGCGGCTATGTTGGCAAACGAGAGCCTCGACTTGGTCTCGGTTGTGGTGCCCACCCAACATCACTTTGTCGTAGCCGAGGCCGTGATCGACAGCGGCGTCGCCGTGCTGATCGAAAAGCCGATTGCGGCGACGGTGGCCCAGGGGCGGGCGCTGGTAGAGGCGGCGCAGCGCCGTGGCGTGCTCCTGACCGTTGGCCATATCGAGCGCTTCAACCCGGCGATCATCTCGCTCAAGCAGCAGATCGACGACCACGAGCTCGGCAACGTCTTCCAGATCGTTGCGCGGCGCGTGGGCCCCTTCCCCGCACGGATCATGGATGTGGGCGTGGTGATCGACCTCGCCACCCACGAGATCGACGTGCTGAACTATCTGATCGGCTCGCCGATCAGCCGCATGCACGTGGAGCTGCACCGCCACCTGCATCGCAGCCACGAGGATATGCTCTCGGCGGTGCTGCGCTTCGAGAACGGTGTGATCGGCATCCTCGACATTAACTGGCTCACTCCGACCAAGATCCGTGAGCTGAGCGTGGTTGGCGAGCGCGGCATGTTTATCGCCAACTACCTCACCCAGGATCTCACCTTCTACGAGAACGACTTGTGCCAGGGCAAGCACTGGCCCGAGCTCGCCGTGATCGGTGTGAGCGAGGGCCGCACCATTCGCCAGAAGGTGCAGCGCCGCGAGCCACTGCTGGAGGAGCTGCGCAGCTTCTGCGATGCGGTGCGCTACGGGCGCGCACCCGTGGTAAGCGGCGAGGCGGCAGTGGCGGCCCTGGAGATCGCGAACCAGATTGTCGCCGCAGGCATGCGCGAGCACCCAGCAGCCTTGCTGATCGAGCGGGCCGTTGGTGTGGGCGTGTAGCTGATCGCTACATTTAATTGTTGGCTTCAATAACTAACGACCGACGACATGATGGCATGTCGTCGGTCGTCGGTCATCGGTCGTCCACTTTCCGATACGGGCGGCTACGGGTTAAAGCTGTAGCCGAGGTCGCGGACGCGTACGATATGGCTTGGCTTGAGCGGGTTGTGCTCGATCTTGCGGCGCAGCCTGCCAATGTACACCGGCACCAGGTTGCTCTCCGTCACGTCCTCCATGCCCCAGACCTTCTGGAGCAGCTGCCGGGAGCTAAGCACGCAGCGCGCGTTTTGCACCAGGTAGTAGAGCAGCTGGAACTCGCGCTCGGTGAGCGTCTCCTCGCGCCCGCCGTCGATCACCACCCGACGCTGCACCGGGTCGAGATGCATCTCCCCCACAGACATGGGCTGGTAGGCCGAGTAGACGCGCAGATCTTCGTCGCCATAGCGGCGCATCACCGCCTCGATGCGGGCCAGCAGCTCGTGCGGGTTGTACGGCGTCGGCAACACATCGTCGGCGCCCATCTTCAAGGCCCGCACCCGCTCAAACACCGGGCAGTTCTCCGCTGTGTAGATGATCGGCGTGTGGTACTGCGAGCGGATCTCCTGGCATAGCTCTAGCCCGCCGACATCCGGGCACTCCTCGTCGAGCAACACCAGATCTACTTTTCCCCGTTGGAGGTTCTGCCGCAGGCCGAACGCGTCCTCGCAGTGTTCGACGTCGTAGCCGACATATTCCAGCAAGAAGCGTACCATCTTTGCCTGCAGCACTTCCCCACTTGCGATCAGGATGTGCATCGTCCCGCCTCCCCCTGACGTGAACGTGCAACACAGTCTGCTGTCTCCCCGGGACTCAGAGCGACGCCTCGTACTCTGTGAGGTTCTGTCTTGCGCTGTCGGGTAATCCGCCGACCTTGCCACCTCTGATACAGTGAGGGCCAGGACCGTGGCACGGCTATCGGTGTCGGCATGTCTCCCCACATGCCTCCACCGCCATAAATCTCGCCACCCGTGACGGCGGGCAATCGGTGCCATAGCTAGCTTGGACGATGTTGTCGGGGATGGCGAAACGTGGCGAGGT
>JAYUYB010000317.1:0-10553 GCA_043752655.1 Chloroflexota bacterium | reverse complement strand
AGGGGCAAGGCCAGAGTGGCGGTGGCGCGGGCCAGGGTAGCCTGCCCGGCGAGCAGCGCGAGGGCAATCCCGCCGATCGCCTGGGCGTCGATGGTGTGCCCCTGGAGCTTGAGAGCGATGGCCCCGGCAATACGCCCACGCAGGGCAACCCCGATGGTCCGACGGCCCCCGGCGGCGGCAGCGCGGGTGGCGGGGGCTTCTCCAGCGGCAGCCCGAGCGCCGCGCCGGTTGAGATTGGCGACGACCCGCTTCGTATCCCTGCGGATCTACGCGATGTGGTTCAGGACTATTTTTCGCCGTAACCCACGGGCGACGGACGACGGACGATGGACGACCGACGGGCGTGATCCTGCGCGGGGTCGTCGGTCGTCCGTCGTCGGTCGTCGCACTGAGCGGCAGGACGCGCCGCTCTTCGACGAGGGCTTCCTGCGGCGTCTGGAGCGCATGAGCCTTCAGGCCCAGCGCACCTTGCGCGGCAATCCCTCTAGCGGTGAGCACCCCAGCCGCCGCCAGATGCCCGCCACGATCTTCAGCGACCATCGCCCCTACAGCAGCGGCGACGACCTGCGCTACGTGGATTGGAACGCCTACGCCCGCCAGAATCAGGTGCTGGTACGCCTGGGCGAGACCGAGCAGGACGTGCGTGTCCACCTGCTGATCGACGCCTCGCGCAGCATGACCATCGGCAGCCCGCCGCGCCTGCGCCTCGCCCAGCAGCTTGTCGGCGCCCTCGGCTACCTCGCCCTGGCCCACAGCGACCGCCTGCATGTGCTGCCCTTCGGCCCCGCCGCCCTGCGCCCGTTTGGCCCAGCCCAGGGCAAAGGGCGTCTGATCGAGCTGCTGCGCTTTGTAGAGGGGGTTGGGAGCGCGCCCCAGCCCGACACGCGCCTCGCCCCCGTGCTCCAGCAGCACGCCCGGCGCCACCCCCAGGGCGGCATGCTGGTGATCTGCTCCGATCTGCTGGCCCCCGATAGCCTTGAGGAGGGCCTGCGCGCCATCGCCCCGCCGCGCTGGCAGACGCTTGTGCTGCACCTGATCGACCAGCGCGAGCTGCAGCCCGAGCTGCGCGGCCCGCTTGAGCTGGAGGATAGCGAGACCGGGCAGCGCCTGCCGATCACGCTGGACGACGAGACGCTACGCGCCTATCGCCGCGCCGTGGCCGACTGGCGCGAGCGGATCGCCCGCATCTGCGCGAACCGTGGCGCCACCTACGCCCCCGTGATGGCCCACTGGCCCCTGGAGCAGCAGGTGGTGCCGTACCTGCGCGCCAGGCGCCTGCTGAGGTGACACGGTGACACGGTGACACGGTGACACGGTGACACGGTGACACGGTGACACGGTGCCGATAGGTGTCACCCGGTCACCCGGTCACCCGGTCACCGTGTCAGCCCGAGCGAAGCGAAGGCATGTCACCCGGTCACCAAGTCATAGACGGAAAATGTGATGAGCCTGCTCGCGCCACTAGGCCTGCTTGCCCTACTCGCCCTCCCCGTGATCGTGCTGCTGCATATGCTGCGCGAGCGGCGGCGGCGCGTGGTGGTGCCTTCGCTACTGCTCTGGCAGTTGATGCCGCGCAAGCAGGAGGCTCAGCGCCGCCAGCGCCTGCCGCTCACCCTGCTGCTGCTGCTCCAGCTTGTGGCGGCGGCTATGCTGGCCCTCGCCCTCGCCCGGCCCCAGTGGCCGCTGGCTGTCTTCGGCGCGGAGGGCTACGTCGCCCTGATCATCGACACCTCTACCAGCATGGCTGCCCCGGCGCCCGGCATCGGCGGCACGCGCCTGGAGGCGGCGCAGGCCCGCGCCCGCCAGCTAATCGGCGCCATGGGCGCCCGTGGCAGCGTGACGCTGATCGCCGCCGGCCCGCGCGCCGCCCTGCTCGACTCCGGCGGCCCGGAGAGCGCCGCGCGCCTGCTGGCCGCCCTCGACTCGCTTGTACCCATCGGCACCGGCACGGATCTGCGCGGCGCGCTCACCCTCGCCGAGGCCACGCTCCAGGGCCGCCCCGGCGCCCGCGTGGTCGTGCTGACCGACGCCGCCCTGCCCGCCCTCGCGGCTGCTAGCCTGCCCACCGCCGTGCCCGTGGAGTGGCAGGCCGTGGGCGGGGCGCTGCCCAACCGCGCCGTGGTGACGCTGGCCGCCCGGCCGCGCTCCGCCAGCGGCCCTGTGCAGGTCTACGCCCGCGCCGTAAACTACGGGCCTGACTCTGTGCGCACAGTGCTGCAGCTATTCGGCGACGAGCAGTTGCTCGACACGCGCCCCGTAGCCCTGGCCCCCAACGGCGAGGCCGAGCTGACATGGACGGTGCCGCGCGGGGTTGCCCTGCTGCGCGCCGAGCTTGACGGCGACGATGGCCTGCCCGCCGACGACAGCGCCGCCATCAGTTTGGCCCAGACCCGCCCGCTGCGCGCGCTGCTGGTCTCCACGCGCCCCGACGCCCTTGAGCGCGCCCTGCGTGTGGTGCCCGGCCTGGAGCTTACCACGGTTGCCCCGCTTGCCTACGCTGGCTCCGACGCCGACCTGACGATCTTCGACGGCTTTCTGCCCGACGCCTGGCCCGCCGGCGGCGTGCTGGCCGTTCACCCGCCGCCCGGCTCGCCGCTGCTTGTGGTCGCCACAAGCGAGCGCGAGCCTGCGGACGATACGGCCCTGCGCGTGCAGCCCGGCGACGGCAGCCTGGATGGCGTGAGCCTGGGCAGCGTGGCCTTCGGACGGGTACGCGACATCACGCCCCCCGCTGGGTTCGCCGTGCTTCTAAGCCGGGGCGAGCAGCCGCTGGTGCTGCGGGGCCGCGTGGGGCAAAGCGAGATCGCCGTGTGGGCCTTTGATCTGAGCCAGGGCAACCTGACCACGCGCCTCGCCTTCCCGCTGCTGGTGGCGCGCGCCGCCCGCGACCTGACCCCGCCCGCGCTGCCGCCGTCGGCCCTGCTCGGCGAGCGCCTGGAGCTGCGCCCCGACCCGCGCGCCGACCGGCTAGAGCTTGGCGCGCCCGACGGAAGCGTGCAGGTGATCGCGCTGGCCCCCGGCGCGCCCACGGCGCTCACGCTTGACCAGCCAGGGGTGTACACAGTTGCCGAGCGGGCCGGCGAGCGCGTGCTCTACGCGGCGCAGCTAGGGGTGAACGCCGGCGCTGCGGTGGAGTCGGACCTTGCGCCGCGCCCGCTTCCCCAGGTTGCGCCTGCCGCCGCTGCCGTAAACGGGGACGCCGCCACGCAGCGCGCGCTGTGGCCCTGGCTCGCCGCCGCCGCCCTGGCGGTGATGCTTGGCGAGTGGCTGTATGTTCACGGGCGCCGCCAGGCTCTGGCGGAGGCGTAAGGCTTTGGAAGTGTTTGGAGTAGGCCCGATGATCCTCCTGCTATTTATAGGCGCCATCCTGTTGCTTGTAATTGGCGGCATGGCTGCCGCCGTGCTGATCAGCCGCAGCTGGGGGAGCTCGCTAGACGGCTCGACCGTCGTCATACCGCCACGGCCCGCTGTGGTGGAGCCCGCGCTGACGATGGATGTCGAGGCGGACGCGCGGGCGCTGCTCGCCGCAGGCCACAAGATCGAGGCGGTGAAGCGCGTGCGCGAGCTAACCGGCCTGGGACTGAAAGCGTCCAACGATTACGTGGAGGCGCTGGCGCGCGGGCTCGCGCCGGAAGCCCCGGCCCTGCGGGAGCGCGTTCGCTTTGAGTCGCCCGCCTCGGCAGAGGAGATCGAGGCGACGCTGCGCGCCCTGGTGGCCGACGGCCAGAAGATCGAGGCGATCAAGCTGGTGCGCGAGCAGACTGGCATGGGCCTCAAAGAGGCGAAGGATTATGTGGAGACGCTACGCTAGGTTCCTGGAGCAGCTTCCGGGAAGGCACCTTGAATACTGAGGATGTATGGCGCACCATCTTCCCGGAAGCTTTCATGATTCTACGTAACCCACAGCTACTCTGGCTCCTGCTGCTGCTGCCGCTCTTCGCGCTGATCTGGCGCTGGCGCGGCGTGCGCGTGGCGACGCCTGCGCTTGTGCTGCGCCTGCTGGCCGTGGCAGCCCTGGTGCTCGCCCTGACCGACCCGATCATCGGCGCGGCGCCTGCGCCCGAAGGGCCGCTGGTGGTGCTTGCCGACCAGTCGGATAGCCTGAGCGCTGCCGGGCGCGCGGCCCTGCGCGGGCGGGCGGCGCAGCTCGCCAGCGACGCCGGCCCCGCTGCGCGCGTGCTCTACGTGGGCGCCGACGTGGTGAGCGGCCCCCAATCTGAACCGCCGCCCGCCGCCCTGGCGCCGCAATTGCCCGACCCATCGGCGAGCAACTTGGCCGCCGGCTTGCGGGCGGCGCGGGCCTTGCTGCCCGGCGGCGGGCGCGTGGTGCTGCTCTCCGACGGGCTCGCCACCGATGACGACGCGCTGCTGGAGGCGCGCCTGGCCGCTGCGGCTGGCGTGCGCGTGGATGTAATGCCGGTGGCGCCCGCCGCGCTGCCCGAGGTGGCGATCAGCGGCGTGAGCGCCCCGCGCAGCCTGCGCGTGGGCGAGGAGTTCCCGGTCGAGATACGTGTGCAGTACGCACCGCCCCCCGGCGACGCCGACGGGGCTGTGGCCGCTCGCCTACAATTGAGCGATGGGGAGGCACTGCTCGGCGACCAGCAAGTGCAGCTCCGACCGGGCGAAAATGCCTTCACCTTCCGCCACACCGCAGGTGCCCCAGGTGTAATGCGGCTCCAGGCCACCATCGAGCTGACCACGGGCGACACCTTCGCCGCCAACAACATCGGCGCCGCCACGGCTGTGGTGAACCCGCCGCCCCGCGTGCTGATCGTGGCCGCCAACACGGGCGATGCTGCGCTGCTTGGGGATGCGCTTGAGCGCCAGGGCGTTGAGACGCGGTGGATCGCGCCGGAGCAGCTGCCCACGCGCCTCTCCGATCTCGCCACCTACGACGGGATCGTGCTGGTGGATGTGCCGGCTGCGGCGCTGACGCTCGACCAGATGGCCGGCGTGCGCGAGTTTGTGCGCAGCGAAGGGCGCGGGCTGGTGGCGCTCGGCGGGCGCAACTCCTACACCCTTGGCGCCTACAAGGGCACGCCGCTGGAGGAGGTGCTGCCGGTGACGATGGAGCCGCCGCCGCGCCCGGAGCGCACCGACATTGTCCTGCTGCTGATCGTGGACCGCTCGGCCAGCATGACTGCCGCGTTCGGCGTGAGCAAGTTCGACATGGCGAAAGAGGCGGCTATCCTCGCCACCGAGAGCCTGCGCCCCGAGGATCGGATCGGTATTCTCTCGTTCGACACCGGCACGCTCTGGGTGGTGCCGTTCCAGCAGGTGGGCGACGCCGCTGGCATGGCCGCGATCCAAACCCAGATCGGCCAGCTGCCGAGCGGCGGCGGCACCGACATCGAGCTGGCCTTGAGCGAGGGTCTGCCTGCGCTGGCGCAGCAGCCCGCAAGCGTGCGCCACGCCGTGCTGCTCACCGACGGGCGCAGCTTCAGCAATAACTTTGGCAGCTACCAGCAGCTGGTGGAGACGGCGCGCGCCGCCGAGATCACGCTCTCCACGATCGCCATTGGCGCGGACAGCGACATTGTGCTGCTGGAGCAGCTGGCGCGCTGGGGCGGCGGGCGCTACTACTTCGCCGATAAGCCCGAGGACATCCCTCGGCTGACGCTGCTGGAGAGCGAGATCGCCCGCGCCGACCCGGTGGTGGAGGGGGCCATGCGCCCGGAGCTGAGCCAGGCCCACCCGATCGTGCGCGACTTCTCGCCCGCCGAGCTGCCCGGCCTGAGCGGCTATGTCGCCACCACGCCCCGCGAGGCCGCCGAGGTGGTGCTGCGCTCGCCCGACGCCGACCCGCTGCTGGCGGTGTGGCAGTACGGCCTGGGCCGCGCTGTGGCCTGGACGCCAACCGCCGGCGCGCCCTGGGCCGGCGACTGGACGCGCTGGGACGGCTTCGAGCGCTTCTGGGCGCAGACGGTGCGCTACACGCTGCCCGAGCCCGACAGCGGCCCGATCCAGGTGCGGGTGGAGCCATTCCCCGGCGGCGCGCGGCTGGTGGTAGACGCCGTGCAGCCCGGCGGGGCGCCCCTGGACCTGGCGGCTGTCAATGCCCGCGTGACGCTGCCTGACGGCGAGCTGCGCAGCTTCAACGTGCGGCAGAGCGCGCCGGGGCGCTACACCCAGGAGCTAAGCCTGGGCACGCCGGGGGCCTACACGATCTCGGTAGTGGTGCTGCGCGACGGCGCGCTCCAGCAGCGCGACGTAGGCTACGTGCAGCCGGTGGCGCCCGAGTACCGCCAGGCGGGCGAGCCGGCGCGTGGCAGGGCGCTGCTGGAGCAGATCGCGGCGCTGACGGGCGGGCAGGTGCTGGCCGAGGTGGCGCCCGCAGCGGACGCGGAGCCGCCGCCGCTTGCGCCCGCCGATGGGTTCTGGCCGTGGCTGCTGGGCCTGGCGCTGGGCCTCTGGGTGCTGGAGATCGCGGTGCGGCGCGGGGTGTTTGTGCGGTAGGCTTTGGCCCTAAAGCCGGCTGCGGCTGAGGAGCGCTGCCGCCCGGCCATGCGCTCGCTACTTCTCCGTCGCAAATAACTTTTCAATCACAGCATCGATCGGTGGCGCCTTGATCGTCAGGTCGGCCACCTGCTGCTCGGCCAGCAGGCGTGCGATGACGCGGCTGGCATCGGCTTTCGGGATGCGCAGCGTTACCCTGACGCCCTCGTTGGACACCACGTAGAGCACGCGCGCGTGATGGATCACGATCACGCGCTTGCAGAGCGCCTCTACGTCGGCCATATAGTGGCAGGGCCATCGCATCTAATTCCGCATTCCCATCACGTTTTCGCGCAGTGTGCGTTACGCCTGATGAAGGTGGAAATAGGATAGCGAGCGGCTGCCTATCTACTACCGTGTAAGCCTGGATGACCTGCCAACTCATCCTCGCCCCCAGCCCCACCCGAAGGTCACACAACAGAGGCTCGCTCCAGCAAACCGCCTCCAACCTTGTAGGTAAACCCCTCAGATTCCGCAAGGTGATGCGGATTTAGATGCGATGGCCCTGGTATCAATAGTGTTTGAATAGGTTTATATTAGACATTATCGGGAATAAGGATCCGGCGAGGGGGTTTGCCGGGTTAGGACGCTCTAAACCCCTTGCCTTGCTAAAATATACCGATTTATGCGTCCCAATGCGGTAAAACGGCTCTCCAGTCTTTAATTCCGATAAAGTCTATTGTAGAGTCATTGCAATCTAACATAGTGCTAGGCTTTTCTTGGCGAACGGGTATTTCAATACCAGACTCTCACCCAGCACACCATATTTGGCACGAGCTTAGAGATCGTAGGGCTGAGTTCAAATTGGGTCCTTTCTCCATTAAAGAAGCTGTTGAGATGGTAGGAACTCTTGAAAAAGCAATCGGTGAGAAACTTGAAAATCCTTTAAGGCGGCACTTGATTGAGCAATGCCAAGGCTTACCTTGGTTGTTAAAGAAGTTTTGCGTTCACATTTATCGAAAACTCAAAGAAGGTGTGAGTCAACGCGAGTTGATAGGCAATCAACTAGACGCCAAGACGCTATTTATTGAAGATACTCAGACCCTCTCCACTGAACAAACCGCTTGTCTAAAGTATATTGCTCTCAACTCACCAGCAGACATTGTAGATGTACATGAAAAATACGGCTCCAAAACACCGGATCTGCTCTATGCCAATCGCCTTATTGTCAAATCTGGCGCTCGCTATATGGTTTATTGGGATATTTTCAAGGAGTTTCTAATAACTAATAACGTTCCTAATATACCCGTCACCTATGTACCTCAATCACAAGTAACTACGGCTCTTTCAGTGTTTAAGTACATCCGCGATAAAGGGCCAGTAGATGTTGATTCTATTTGCAAAGCTTTCAACTACACAATTAAAACTGTTTGGAACATTACTGGTGATTTGTCGTCTTTTTTCATGACTGAGAGAATTCAAACAGACAAGCTAGTAGCAGTGGATGGTTTGGATACATCATCCGATTTGCAAATAGCAAATCACTTGGCAAACGAGCTTTCAAGGCATATTGTATATATGCTTTTTAGAAGTAGAGTTCAGCCCAATCAAAGCTTATGGCGCTATGAAGTTCACTTCCTATTTTCAGAAGTTTATCCTTCGGCTACGCCTGAAACACTACACTCCTACTTCAATCGCTTACTGCCTTGGTTTCAGTTTAGTGGTTTAGTGGAAGAAAACGAATATGGCAATATCATTAGGCCCGTAATTGAAGCAAAAGGAAAGCAGAAGGGCAAGATTATTAAGCGGCGGAGTACATTAAATGACGGCCAACCAGTATTTGTGTCTAGTGCAAGCCCAAGGCGTGTTGTAGATCTAGCAGTCAATCTCTGTCGTTTTGGAGTGCAAACAAGAGCGGAAGTTGAAGGTAGCTCAAACAGAAATGCTGCTTTGGACTTGAGCGCCCTTGGTTTAGCTACATGGAATAACACAAAACTTCTTCCTCTGGGAGCTCTACTTTCTATTTCTCAAAATTTTATAGAGGATGATGAAGAGTTACACAAAAAGTGCTACGAATTGGTAAAGAATGCAGCGATAAATTCCAAATTTATCACTATTCTATCAAGTGAGCTACTGAAATCAAACGACATGTCTGATGAGCAACTTGCAGAAACGGTTATGGAAGAGCTTAATAGAGATTGGCTTCCGGAATCGGCTATTCGATATTTGAATGCGGGCAAGAGTTGGATGAGATTTTTTGGTTATCTTGACAAACTAAGGGGACAGCAAAGTTTTTATGACTACGGTTGGGATGAGTTTGAATGACCATCATTACTTGCACTTGAATTGATGACTCGGAAGGAAATATGCAGCCCTCCAGCACCGCCCCAGGGTGGGAACAAGGCGTCCGATGGGCATACTTGCGAACAAGGCCGTACCTCTGCTTTGTCAGCTGGACTTCTGGAAGCCGTTTTGGGCCGTTCCACGGTTTCTGCTCCCTACCGGCTCAGTCACTTGCGGGCGCCAGGAATCCATTCTAGCGTTAGCTCAAGCGTGCAAAAAGCTAAACGGCAGAACAGAGGTACAGACGTTCCATTGACTTCCCCTCGCCCCACGCCGTAACCATAGCCGCAGCATCGCCCTTACACGGAGCACACGACGGCATGGCCGACCTCACCGACAACCGGGAGCCCGTTAACCCGCTGACCGTGGACGACCTGATCTCGCTCTAGGAAACAGTGGCGTCTACGCCTATTTTGTGACAGCGCACATTGCCCTCCACTGGGGAGCTCCCCAGTGCGCCCCCTTGCCTGTTCTGCTATGATGGGCACAGACCCGCCGCTTGATCAGCGCACCCCATGCCAGCCACCGCCCCGCCCACCATCCAGCGCCGCCCGATCCCAACGACGGAGCGGCCATGAGCCCTGACCCCCAGGCGCAGCTCACCCAGCAGGCGCGTGCGGGCGTGCGCGCCCTGCCCTGGAAGACCGCTGCCGCTGGCGTGCTCGGTGCGTCGGCCATCGGCCTGCTCGGTGCTGCCGGTCTCGCCCCCCTGCTCGCCGACGTTGCCGCTGGCGCGCTCCCCCAGGCAGCGCTGGCACAGTGGCTGAGGAGCCTCGGCGGCAATGTGCTCGCAGGCTGGGCGGGCGACCTGGCCCTCTGGGCGGTGGGCAGGCCGCTGGCGAGCGACGACGCGGCAGCGGCCCAGGCCGCACAGCAGGAACTGGCCGCGAAGCTCGACGCCCTGCTAGCCGCAGACGCCCGGACGGCCGCCGGGCTGGCCCGGCTGCTCCAGGCCCTCGACGCCGTGCCGCTGCGCCTCGACGCCCTGCACACGGAGCTTGACGACCAGACCGAGGTGCTCCTGGCCCAGCACGACCTGCTCGCCCAGCTCCAGGGCGATGTTACGCGCCTGGGGCTGGCTGGCGGCGCGCTCGGGCCGGTGCTCGTTCAGGAGGCTGACCGCGTGATCGCTGCACTGGAGGGCCGTGCGGATCGGGCCGACGCGAAGCTCGACCAGGCGCTCGCCGAGCTGCGGGCGCTGCGGGATACCCTCGTGAGCGGCATCGCGCTACGCGCCGAGGGCGAGCGGGCGACCGCGATCCACGCTGGCCCCAACGCAATCGTCACCGTGGACAATTCCCAGCGGGTGACGACGGTGATCCAGCCCTTCGCCCCCCGCCCCGTCGCGGCCACGCCTGACGAGCTGGCCGAGGCGGCGGCGCGGCTGGAGGCGATGCCCACGAACACCGTGCCCGCGCCCCAGGACGTGCTGCCGCCCGGCTCGTGGATGGGCGGCCTGCGCCGCAACGCGCAGTTCGTGGGGCGTGAGCAAAGCCTGATCGCCCTCGCCGCCCTGCTTAAAGGCGGCGAGACAGTCGCCGTCAACCAGGCGCAGTCAGCGGTCGCCAGTGGCCTCGGCGGCATCGGCAAGACGCAGCTCGCCATCGAGTTCGCCTACCGCTACGGGCAGCACTTCGCCGGGGTGTTCTGGCTCTCGTTCGCCCAGCCGGGGGCCATCCCCGCCGAGATCGCCCGCTGCGGCGGCATGGATCGCCTTGAGCTGTTCACTGAGGCCGCCGGATTCTCGCTTGATGAGCAAGTGGGGCGTGTTCGCG
>JAYUYB010000316.1:0-10555 GCA_043752655.1 Chloroflexota bacterium | reverse complement strand
GCTCGACTCTGGCCGGGGCGCTGCTGCGTGTGAGCGGCGTGTTCGCGCCGATCCTGCCAGAGTTCTTTGAGCGCGTGCTGCGTAATGGCGTCGGCCTTTAGCCGGCCAGCGTGGCAAGCTGCTGCTCTGGCGCCACCAGGGCGCTGTGGCACTCGAAGAACCAGCGCTCCAGGGCCGCGAACATCGCGGAGGCCGAGGCGACCACGGCGTCCTCGTGGCCGGCGCCGTGCTGCTCCGCGAAGCTTTTATACGCCTTCCACAGCGGCCCCACCTCGGGGCCGTAGCTGTTGAAGAAGGCCGCACCGCCGTTCGCATCCACGCCAAGTGTCTGCTGGAGGTGGCGCGCGATCAGCTGCCCGCCCAGGGTGGCGCCCTCTAGCACATACATGCAGCCGATGGCGGCGGGCAGCTTCGGCACCAAGGGCAGGAAGTTGCAGCGGGGCAGCGGGGCCATGCCCTCCTCGGGTACGCCAAGATGCGCAAGATCGGCGCGTAGCAGTGGCGCCTTGAGCCGGCGGCCCATGGCGAAGTCGAGGGCCGACCAGTCGGCGGCGGCGATGAGGCGCGCCTCCATTGGCGCGTAGAGCCCGTAGTAGACTTTCAGCACGGCGGTGTAGCTGTCGGGCGTGATCCCGGCGCCCACCAGCCCGCGCGAGAGTGGGTCGCGCTCCAGGCGCTCGTGGTACGAGCGCGTCTCTGCTTTGAGTATGGCCATCAGCATTGTGTGTACTCTTCCTCTGTTACGTAGACGGGTAGCTGCCGGGTGGCGCCCGCGTGTCACCGTACTATACGCGGTGTTGCTTACCCCGTGATATAGACCACCGGGGTTAAAACGGGGTAGTACTTTGATGCAGATCGCTCATAACCGGCGCAGCATTGCGTAGAGCGCCTCGTAGCGCGGCAGCACGGCGGCTACGGCGAAGCTGGCGCGGGCGTGGGCGCGGGCGGCGGCCCCGAGGCGCGCACGCTCGGCGGGGTTGGCGAGCAGCGCGGCCAGGCGTGCGGCGAAGGCGCATGGCGTGGCGGCAAGGGCGCCGGTACTCCCGTCGCTGATCACATCGCCGGTGCCCCCAGTGGGCATGGCAAGAATCGGCGCACCAAGGCTCGCGGCCTCCAGCAGCACGCGGCTGAGCGGCTCGCCCCAGGCCGAGGGGAAGAGCAGCAGATCGCAGCGGGCCATCAGGCGCAGGACTTCGCTGTGGTCGGCCCACGCCAGGCAGCGCACGGCTACCCCAAGCTCGCCGAGCTCGTGCTCTAGTCTCGGCCGCAGCGCACCGTCGCCCGCAATCAGCAGGGTGAACGGTGGCAGGCCCAGCGGCGCCAGCGCCCGCAGCTCGCGAAAGATCGCGGGCAACAGACCTGCACCCTTATTCGGCTCCAGCTTGCCAGCGTAGAGCAGGAGCGCGCCATCCCAGGCTGTGGCAGGGGCTCGGGCCGCTGTAGCATCTGTGGCAGGGAAATCCACCATGTTCGGCAGCACATGCAGGCGCCCTGGCGCGACAAGCGGCTCCAGACGGCGGGCGATGTAGTCGCTCACTGCCACGACGGCGTCGGCCTGGGCGAGATAGGCTGCGCGGCGGCGCATGTGGGCCAGCAGATATGGCAGCGCCGACAGGGCCAGGGCGCCCTTGAGCGGGCCGAGGTGGGCCACGAGGTTGGTGGCGAGGCCGGGCCAGCCAGGCCGGTCGAAGGGGATGCGGTCGCCGTGGAGGCCGGTGGCGAAATAATCCCAGGGCCAGTGGTCGCGCACGGTGACGATGGAGGGCACGCCGAGCTTGCGCGCAGCGAGCACGGCGGCGGGGGCGACTTGCACATGCTGCGCGTGGATGGCGTCGGGCAGAGCGCCGCGCCGGGCCTCGGCGACGATGGCGCGGGCCAGGGGGTGCCAGAGCGCCTCGTGGCGGAAGTAGTTCTGCACAATCGGCAGGGGCGGCGCGGCGTAGCCCACGCGCAGTGCGGGGACGCCATCGGCGTCGTAGGGCGTCACGCCACGCCGGCCACGCGCGGGCACAATCGCCGTCACGCTGTGGCCGCGCTCAAGCAGTGCATAGGCGAGCGCGTGGCTGCTCCAGGCGGCGCCGCCCTTGCCATCAGGGGGGAAGACATCGCTCGGCATAATGATTCGCATCGGGGCGCTCCAGCGGCGCGCGGGCCGCGCCAGAGCGGCCAGTATACCGCCTGACGCGCCGGGCGTTGTATCCACAGATGCCACAGATTTCCGGCCAATTTCTGGCCCCGAGGCGCGTTACGCTGCGAGATTTACAATACAGTACTGTATGGTATTTTAATTCTATCTGAAGCTACAGTGGTAAGGAGCGGGCGCATGCAGATCGCGATCATCGGGAGTGGCAACATCGGTGGGACGCTGGGCGCGAAGTGGGCGGCGGCAGGCCATAGCGTCGTTTTTGGCGCCCGTGACCCGCAGAGTCCCAAGACGCGTGCGGCCCTTGGCGCTGCTGGGGCGCAGGCCAAAGTGGACAGCATTGCGGGCGCCCTCGCCATGGCAGAGGTGGTGGTGCTGGCGCTGCCCGGCATGGCCGTCGCGGCCTTTGCTCAGGAGCACGGTCCGGCGCTCAACGGCAAAATCGTGGTGGACACGACCAACCAGTTCGGCCAGCCGGTGTTGAACGGCCTCGCCGCGATCCAGGCCGCCGCGCCCGAGGCGACGCTTGTGCGCGCCTTCAACTCGCTTGGCTGGGAGAACTTCGCCGAGCCTGTGATTGACGGCACGCAGGCGGATCTCTTTTATGTGAGCCACGAAGGCAAGGCCCGCACCGTGGCCGAGGAGCTGATCAGCGCCGTTGGCCTGCGCCCGGTGCGGGTGGGCGATCTAGCTCAGGCGCCGCTGGTGGATAACCTTGGGGCGCTGTGGGGCGCCCTCGCCTTTGGGCAAGGCCATGGGCGGCGAGTCGCATTCAAGCTGCTCACGCCGCAGTAGCGTGAGCTAGGGCTCCTTGCCGCCGTCGCCAGCCCCACGTACAATGCGGCTGGCGACAAGTGCTGGCTGAGGAGCACAATGCTTGATTTAACCAGGGCCTTTGCGAGCTTCCCGGTGCTTGAGACGGAGCGCCTGACGCTGCGCGCTGCGACGCCGGACGACGCGGCCGACATGTTTCGGATCATGGGCGACCCGCAGGTGACGCGCTATTTTGGCCAGCTGCCGATGGCCTCGCTCGATGCGGCGGCGCAGCGGATCGAGGGCTTTGCGCTGGCGTTCGCGGAGCAGAGCGGAGTGCGCTGGGCGATCAGCGCGCGCGCCGACGGGCGGCTGATCGGCAGCTGCGGCTACTGGCGGCTGCTCAAGGAGCATCTGCGGGCCGAGGTTGGCTACGAGCTTGCGCCAGCGTGGTGGGGGCGCGGCGTGATGCCGGAGGCGCTGGAGGCCGTGCTGCGCTTCGGGTTCGCCGATATGGGCCTGCACAGCGTGGAGGCGCAGATTCACCCGGCGAACAACGGCTCGCGGCGCGTGCTGGAGAAGCTGGGCTTCGTGCAGGAGGGGCACTTCCGCGAGAACTTCTACGACCCGGTGGAGCAGGGGTTCACCGACACGGCGGTGTTCTCGCTGCTGCGCGCGGCGTGGGCGGCGCGGGTGGGCGTGGGCTCAGGCGGTCGCTGACAGGGCTTCGGGTATGTTGTTCACAGATGCCACAGATTTCCGGCCTATTGCTGGCTCGAAACATGAAGCGCGGTTACGATGGTACAGTGTGGCCCGCCGCCCTAAGCCGCAGCCGATCCCGCACCAGCAGCAGCGCGCGCGCCCCGTAGATCAGACGGCAGCTCAAGCGGCTATGACAGATTGGGTCGTAGTCCACCACTACCACCCGACCGTCGTGCGTGAGCATGAGGTTGTGGGCGGTGAGCAGCGGGTTCTGGCTGATCAGCCGCCACCCTTCGGCGAGCAGCCTGCGTGGATGCCAGCGCCGCGCCTCGGCACCGGCCTTGTGCCCGTAGCCATAGAGGTCGGCGACCCGGCCTGTGCTGCGATAGCAGGCCAGCGAACGGCGAACAATGCTGCGCAGGTTCTCCAGCAGCGACACCTGGCTGGCCCGCGTCAGGCTGCCGAGCACAACTGCGTCGAGCGGATGCGCGCCGTCGAGAAAGGGCTGCACGCCGACAACCAGCAGCTGCCCTGTGTCGTTGGCAAGCACCAGAAACCATGTGTTCAGGCTATGCTCTGGTCCGAGGTGGGCACACAGGAGATCGGCGACCTGCTGGAGCTGGGCCGCTTGCTGCCTGGCCTCACCCGTCCGAGCATTGGTTGCCTTAAGCTTGATCACGAAGCGTCGGTCCGCAGTACGGTAGACATCCGTCTGGGAGCCGCCGCTGAGATAGATGAGCGGCTGTACGAACTGAAGCGCAGAGAGCGCAGGCGCCGTTTCAGTGCCTGGGGTAGGCGTCGATTGGATCATCGGCACACATTTCTTAGACAAGCTTGCAGATTGCAGATAGATCACAGCCGGACGAGCTGCGCGGGCGCAAACAGTTAAGCACCTGCTGTTAGAGCACGGCAGGCTCAGCCGGTAGCTGAGAGCACCCCGGGCAGGCGCCGTGCGCGCCACAGGTACCAGGCGGCCACGCTGCGGTAGGGGCGCCAGAGCTCGCCGAGGGCGCGCACGGCCTTGGCGGGCGGCGGCGCGGCGTGCCCGTACAACTGCTGCACGGCGTAGCGCAGCCCCAGGTCGTCGGCGGGGAGGATGTCGAGCCGCCCGAGGGCGAACATCAGGTAGATCTCGGCGGTCCAGCGGCCCACGCCCTTCACGGCGGTGAGCGCCGCGATGGCGGCCTCGTCGCCAAGCTCGGGCAGCTGCGCGAAGGCCTCGGTGGTGCCGTAAACGGCCAGATCACGCAGGTAGCGCACCTTCTGGCCGGAGAGCCCCGCCGCACGCAGCGCTTCGTCCGGCGTGGCGAGCAGCGTCGCCGGCGTGATCGTGCCGCCAACTGCTGCCTCCAGCCGCAGCCCGATCGCCGCCGCCGCCTGGATCGAGATCTGCTGCGAGACGATCGCGTCGGCCAGGGTGGCGAAGCTGTGGCCGGTGGGCGCCAGCTCGCAGGCGCCGACGGCGACGATCACCGGCGCGAGCAGCGGGTCGGCGGCCTGGAGCTGGGCGATAGCGGGCTCGTAGTTGGTAGCCATATGATCCAGGCGTGTTGTCCACAGATGCCACAGATTTCCGGGCTATTGCGGGCCGCGCTCACCAACAATAGCCCAGAAATGGGCCAGAAATCTGTGGACGCAAAGCCTGGCGCTCACCTGTGCTATGATTGTAGTGCTATCCTAAAGTGTAACAGCGTTCGCGTCAACCAGCATGTATGTCATCGGCACCGCAGGCCACGTCGATCACGGCAAGTCGACCCTGGTCAAAACGCTCACCGGCATCGACCCCGACCGCTTGGCGGAGGAGCAGCGCCGTGAGATGACGATCGACCTCGGCTTCGCCTGGCTTACGCTGCCCTCCGGCCGCAGCGTGAGCCTGATCGACGTGCCCGGCCACGAGCGCTTCATCAAGAATATGCTGGCTGGCGTCGGCGGCCTGGACGCCGCCCTGCTCGTGGTCGCCGCCGATGAGTCGCTTATGCCCCAGACCACGGAGCACCTCGCCATCCTCGACCTGCTGGAGGTGCGGCACGGCGTGGTCGCCATCACCAAGACCGATCTGGTGGACGCCGACTGGCTGGAGCTGGTGAGTGAGGAGGTGGCGGCCCGCCTGCGTGGCACAAGCCTGGCGAACGCCGCGCTCGTGCCCGTCTCCGCACGCAGCGGCCTGGGCCTGAGCGAGCTGCGCAGTGCGCTCGACCGCGCTCTGGACGCGACGCCCTCGCGCACGGCGGCGCGCGGCGCCCCGCGCCTGCCCGTGGATCGCTCATTCACGATCGGCGGCTTTGGCACGGTAGTGACAGGCACCCTGATCGACGGCCCGCTGAGCGTGGGCCAGGAATTGATGGTGCTGCCCGCCGGCCTGCGCGCGCGCGTGCGCGGCCTGCAAAGCCACAAGCAGCGCGAGGAGACAGCGCTGCCGGGCACGCGTGTGGCCGTGAACCTGGCCGGCGTTCACCATAGCGAGGTTGCCCGTGGCGACGTGCTCGCCCTCCCCGACAGCATGATCCCCACCAGCATGCTCGACATGCAGATCCGCGTGCTCGCCGACGCGCCCGCGTCGCTCGCCCAGAACGATGGCCTGGATTTGTTCACCGGCGCAGCCGAGGTGCGCTGCCGCCTGACGCTGCTGGATGCCGAGCGCCTAGCGCCTGGCGCCAGCGGCTGGGCGCAGCTGCGCCTGGAGCGCCCCGTGGCAGTGGCACGCGGCGACCGCTGCATCCTGCGCGTGGCCTCGCCCAGCCGCACCGTGGCCGGCGGCATAGTGGTGGACCCGCACCCGCCGCGCCATCGCCGCTTTCGCCCTGAGGTGGTTGCAGCACTAGAGACGCTGGCGCGCGGCGACCCCGCCGAGCTGCTGCTCCAGGCGCTCGGCGATGGCCCGCCCCGCTCTGTGGAGGAGGTTACGGCAGGCATGGGCGCCGCCCTCGCCGCCGCGACCGTGGCGCAGCTCGCCGAAGCGGGCCGAGTGATCGTGCTGCCGGAGGAGACAAGGAGACACGGAGACACGGAGACACGGAGACCGCCTGACGGCACCGATAGGCGCTCCTTGTCTCCCGGTCTCCTTGTCTCCCGGTCTCCTTGTCTCCTTGTCTCCGCAAGCGGCTGGACAAAGCTGACGGAGCGCCTCATACCGCCGCTGCGCGCCTTCCACGCCAAGTTCCCGCTGCGCCGGGGGATGCCGCGCGAGGAGCTGCGCCAGAAGCTACGCCTTGCCGGGCGCGCGCTCGGCCCCTTTGTGGAGGAGGCAGCGCGCCGGGGCATGCTGGGCCGCGATGAGACGAGCGTGTGGCTGGCGGGCCACGACCCGCAGCCCGCCCACGCCGAGCGCCGCGCCCTGGATGCCGCCCTGGCCGCTATGGCCCGCGCCCCATACGGCCCGCCCGCGCCCGAGATCGACGCCGAGCTGCTGGCCTGGGCCATCGAGCGGCGCCTGCTTGTGCGGGTCGCGCCCGAGATTTTTTTCCTGCCGCAAACCTACGACGAGCTGGAGGCCTGGGTGCGCCAGACGATCACAAGCGCGGGCAGCGTAGGCGTGGGGCAGCTGCGCGACCGCTTCGGCAGCAGCCGCAAGTACGCCCTGGCCTTCCTGGAGCAGCTGGACGAGCGCAAGGTGACGCGCCGTGTGGGCGAGGGGCGAGTCCTCGCGTAAGTTGACAGCGCCCCAGGGCCGTGCTATCGTCGCGCAAAGGATTCCCTTTAGCTTAATCTTCCGGGAAGGGCTCCTTGCACGCCGGGAAATCGTGGCGAACCACCTTCCCGGAAGAGCGTCTCGGTGCAGGGCACACCCCTTCCCGGAAGAGCGTCACGGTGAACAATTGCATGCTGCGTGATCTTAGAATCTCAGTGATCGGCCCGGGCGCCATGGGTGAGGCAGTGATCGGCGGCCTGCTGCGGCAGGAACTGGTGGCGGCCGACCAGATTATGGTGAGCCACCCCCGCGAGGAGCGCCGCCGCGAGCTCCAGGCCCGCTACGCCGTCCAAGCCACCGCCGACAACGTGGCCGCCGCCACGTGGGGCCGCGTCGTGATCTTCGCCGTGAAGCCACAGCAGCTTAAGCGCGTGCTGCCGCCCCTGCGCGGCACCCTGCGCGACGACGACCTCGCCATCTCGGTGGTGGCCGGCGTCACCCTGAGCAGCTTCGCCCAGGCCCTCGACCACACGGCCGTAGTGCGCAGCATGCCCAACACCCCCGCGATCATGGGCGATGGCATGACAGTCTGGACGGCCGCCGAGCAGGTGAGCGAGACGCAGCGCGGCTGGGCGCGCATCGCCCTCGGCGCCCTCGGCAAGGAGCTGTTCGTCGACACCGAGAACTACCTGGATATGGCGACGGCGATCAACGGCACCGGCCCGGCCTATTTCTTCCTCATGATGGAGGCCATGGTCGACGCGGGCGTGCATCTCGGCCTCTCCCGACGCATCGCCGAGGAGCTGGTGCAGCAGACCATGCTAGGCTCGGTGCGCTACGCCCAGCAGAGCGGCCTGCACCCCGCCCAACTGCGCAACGCCGTCACCTCGCCGGGCGGCACCAGCGCCGCCGCCATCTCCGAGCTGGAGCGCGGCGGTATGCGTACCGTGCTCAGCGACGCGATCTGGGCGGCGTATCGGCGCTCCGTTGAACTTGGGAAATCGCAATGACACAGTGACCAGGTGACCGGGTGACCGGGTGACAAGCGCTTGCTGCGCGCGCGCTGACCGGGTGACACCTAACGGCACCGATAGGTGTCACCTGATCATCTGGTCACCTACTCACCTGGTCACCTGGTCACCTACTCACCTGGTCACTACCAATGACAACTTACGGTCGCCCGCGCCTGCTCACAGAAGAGGATAAGCACTACAAGGCCTACGTGGCCGGGTTCGCGCTGCAGCGCAAGAACCAGAAGGCCATACGCCCGCCGCGCCAGCGCGATCTGTTCGGCGGCGAGGCCGAGGCCGCCCTACGCATATGGCTCGCCGAGCGCGTGGAGCTCGACGACCGGCGCATCCTGGAGTATGAGGAGCGCCGCAACAAGCGCGGCTTTATCAAGTACCGCGAGCTAGACGCGCTCACGATCGAGGGGCGCAGCGCATGGGTCTTCGAGATCAAGGCCAGCCGCACCGCCAGCGCCCTGCGCCGCGCCGTGGGCCAGCTCCAGGAGACGCGCGCCATCCTCAGCCTGGCCTACCAGAAGGTGCGCATCACCATTTTACTGGTGGACACCGGCATCCCCGCCACGGTCGAGCAGATCGACGCCATGATGGCCGCCGAGCGCCCGCCGCCGCGCCGCCCCGAGCTGCTGAGCGAGGTGACTGCTGCTGTGCCCGAGCTGCGCCTGATCGACAGCCTGGAGGCCGAGGCCGATCCCGCCACGATCGATGTGCTGCGCTTCAGCGTGGAGCAGATTATCGCTATCTCGGGCGCAGAAAACCTCTCGCTGGAGTGGGACGCCGACGACGAGGAGCCAGAGGAGCCGGTCGATCCTCGGCCAGCCTCCTCGCTCTACGCCAGCAGCGGCGGCGACGAGGACGAGGCGAAGCCCGACGACGACGATGATAACCCGCTGGCGGCGGCGCTGCGCAAGGCCGGGCTGAAGTAGGGTCAGGGCACGTATGGCGATCCGACCTGCAACAACTTTTCTCCGGCTTGCCCTCAGGCGCGCCGCACGCGGCACGGGCTCGTCGGAGGCGTTTCTGAAGCGGAGAACCGCTGTGCAGCCAGTTCCAGATCTCGGAGCGATCCTGGTGTCGGTGCCATGGGTGCTTGTGGGTGGCCTCGCGCTGCGCGCATACATGCCCGAGCGCATGACCCTGGACGTTGACATCCTTGTCCACGAGCGTGACAGTGCCCGTGCGCAGCAGGCGCTTGTCGCTGCCGGCTACCGGGTTACTGGGGAATTAAGCATCGGCGGCTTCAGCGTACAGTCTGCCGATGATGCCGAGCCTCCGATCGATGTGCTGACCCGCGCCGATCGTTGGCTCGACGCAGCCCTTGCTGCGCCAACGCTTGATCCGGCTGGCTACCCTGTGCTTGGACGGGCATACCTGATCTTGTTGAAGCTCCAGGCGGGCCGGACGCAGGATCTTGCCGACGTGCAGCGGCTGCTGGCGCGAACTGCGCTGGCTGAGCGTGCGGCAATCCTTCAGCTTGTGGAGCAGGAGAGCCCGGAGCTGCGCGAGGATTATGAGTCGCTCTGCACCCTCGCCGACCTGGAGTTTGGGCCGCCACCTGAGCAGGGCTGAACTAGAGAGAAGCAGATGGTCGTCGCGCAGGCCCTTACCGTTAAGGATATCATAAGCCAAGCTGTACTTTAATCGCTCGTTCTACTGCTTGCATGTCTGCTTGAGAAAGTTTCCCGATCTGATTTGGCAGCCGTTTCTTGCTCACGGTGGTTACTTGATCGGCCATCGCCTTATGTTGAATGTCATCTACCATAACATACGCCTCGCTTGGATAGAGGCGATCCACGTTACTTGTCAGTGGGACAACTTGAACCCGATTGAGCAGCCGATTGGCAATGTCATTACTGACAATGATTGCCGGGCGCTCCTTCTGGATCTCACCACCGGCTGATGATGGGAACGCTACCCACCACACCTCACCGCGTTGCATTGGCGATGTCCTCGCTCAGCGCGTCAGCCCATGCCTCGGCGTCGGCCTCGCGGGCTTCATCAGCCGCCATTGCAGCATAACCCGCTTCGATATCAGAACCAATGATGTGGGGACGGACAAGCCCCTCGATAAACTGGCTAATCTTCCGTCGCCCAATCACTTTATAAAGGCCTGCATAGACGGCTTCATCGACGGTGATGGTCAGTTTCTTCTGCATCTTGTGGTTCCTCTCGCAGCTTGTACGTTACACGTGTAGTACACGTATTATACAGCCTGAGAGAAAAAGTACAAGCTGTAAGCGGGCCATCACAGCGCGCAGCCCAACGCGCCACAGCGTAGCTTGCGCTGTGCGTCACGCTCACGCC
>JAYUYB010000315.1:0-4439 GCA_043752655.1 Chloroflexota bacterium | reverse complement strand
TCAGATGGGCCAGCTCGGCCTGATGGGCCTCCCGTTCCCTGAGGAGTACGGTGGCGCCGGTGTGGACACGCTGAGCGCTGCAATCGCGGTGGAGGAGGTGGCGCGGGTCTGCGGCTCCACCGCCCTGGCCTACGCTGCGCACCTGGGCCTTGGCTCTGCGCCGATCTTTATGTTTGGTAGCGAGGCGCAGAAGCAGCAGTTTCTCGCCCCCGCCGCGCGCGGCGAGTATCTGGCCGCCTTTGGCCTGACCGAGCCCCAGGCCGGCTCCGACGCGGGCGCCACGCGCACCACGGCCACGCTCGACGGCAACGAGTGGGTGATCAACGGCCAGAAGATGTGGATCACCAACGCGCCGCTGGCGGGCCACATTATTGTTACCGCCGTCACGGACCGCGACAAGGGCAAGAAGGGTATCTCGTCGATCATTGTGCCACGGGGCGTGCAGGGCATGAGCTTTGGCAAGCACGAGCCTAAAATGGGCCTGCGCGGCTCGGTGAGCACCGCGATCATGCTGGAGGATGTGCGCGTGCCGCGTGAGAACCTGCTCGGCGAGCGCGGCAAGGGCTTTGTGCAGTTCCTCCAGGTGCTCGACGGCGGGCGGATCAGCATCGGCGCGATGGCGATCGGGCTAGCCCAGGGCGCCTACGAGGCCGCCGTGGCCTACGCCCGCGAGCGCGAGGCCTTCGGGAAGCCGATTGGCGCGCACCAGTCGGTGGCCAACATGATCGCCGACATGGAGCTCGGCATCGAGACGGCCAGGCTGTATGTGTATAAAGCCGCCTGGCTCAAAGATCAGGGCCGGCCATTTAGCCGCGAGGCGGCCGTGGCCAAACTCTACGCCTCCGAGGTCTCTGAGCGCGTCTGCCGCGACGCCATCCAGGTCTTTGGCGGCTACGGCTACAGCCAGGAGTTCCCGGTAGAGCGCATGTACCGCGACACGCGCCTGCTCACAATCGGCGAGGGCACGAGTGAGATTCTGCGCGGCGTGATCGCTCAGTCGGTGCTTGGCCTTCGATCCTAAGTGCTGAGTGCTGAGTGCTGAGTGCTGAGCCCTGTCGGCAGCAACACAAGCCATGCGCTACTCAGCACTCAGCACTTTGCCCGGTACTCAGCACTCAGCACTTTGCCCGGCGCACTCAGCACTTTACCCGGCACGCAGTACTACTTTAGCTATGACCATCACTACAGCAACGTTGATAGACTGGCTGCGCAAAGCGGCGAGCTTGATCCACCAGCAGCGCGACCTGCTCACCGAGCTCGACGCTGCCATCGGCGATGCCGACCACGGCACGAACCTTGATCGGGGTTTCGCCGCCGTGAGCGCCTCGTTGCCCGCCGATGCGTCGGGCGACGCAGGAGCGCTGCTCAAAGGTGCGGGCCTGCGCCTGATCTCCACCGTGGGCGGCGCAAGCGGCCCGCTCTACGGCACCGCCTTCCGTCGCGCCGGCAAAGCGCTCGAAGGCCGCACAGAGCTGACGCCCGACGATCTCTGCGCTGCGCTGCGCGCCTTCCAGGATGGCGTCATCAGCATGGGCAAGGCCGCGCCCGGCGACAAGACTATGCTTGACGCACTGGCCCCCGCTGTCGCCGCCCTGGAGGCCGCCGTGGCCGAGGGCGCGCCCCTGCCCGAGGCCCTGCGCCGCGCCGCCGACGCCGCCCGCCGCGGGGCCGAGGCGACCATCCCACTTGTGGCCCGGCGCGGGCGCGCCTCGTACCTCGGCGAGCGCTCCGCAGGCCACCAGGACCCTGGCGCTACCTCGTCTGCCCTGATCATCCGCGCGCTCGCTGAGGTGGTGGTATAGGGACGGTGGACGATGGACGGTGGACGGTGCCCGAGGACCGACGTCTGCCGCCTGTCCACCGTCCACCGTCCACCGTCAAGTGAAATGGTACTATGCGCGACCCCCAAACGCTCCAGGGCCTGGCCGCCGCGCCGGGCATCGCGATCGGACCAGCTCTGCTGTACGTGGCTCACGCTGAGGAGCGCGCCACCCCAACGGTTGCCGACATTGCCGCTGAGAGGCGGCGCCTTGGCGAGGGCATCAGCCGCGCCGACGCCGTGCTCGCCGGCCACGAGGCAACGCTGCGCGCCGCCGACAAGCACGACGAGGCCGAGATCTTCGCCGCCCATCGCATGATCCTCGCCGACCCCTCGCTGCGCGAGCTGGCCGAGGGCCTGATTGCGGCGAGTGGTATTCCCGCCGCCGCCGCGATGGAGCTTGCCGCGAACAGCCAGGCCGAGGAGCTGGAGCAGCTCGGCGACGAGTACCTGAGCGCCCGCGCCGTCGACCTGCGCGATGTCGCCGCCCAGGTGCGCCGCGCCCTCACTGGCGCCCGCAGCCTCGGCGAGCTGCTCACCGCCCCCGCCGTGGTGCTCGCCGAGGATCTCGGCCCCTCCGATCTGATGAGCGTGCCCCGCGAGCGGCTGCTGGGCTTTGCGCTGGCTGTCGGCGGCCTCACCGCCCACTCTGCCATCCTCGCCCGCGGCCTCGGCATTCCCGCCGTGGTTGGGCTTGGCCCCGAGCTGCTGGAGCGCGCCGCAGGGGCTGCCAACGTCGCGCTTGACGGCGGCGCCGGCAGCCTTACGCTCGACCCGGCGCCCGCCGAGCTCCAGCGCCTGCGCGCGGTCGCCCAGGCCCAGGCCGACCAGGAGCAAGCCCTGCGCGCCCAGGTGAGTTTGCCTGCCGTCACCCGCGACGGGCGCCACATTCAGCTTGTGGCCAATGCCTCGACGCCCGCCGAGGCCGGTGCTGCCCGTGCGTGGGGCGCCGAGGGTGTAGGGCTGCTGCGCACCGAGCTGCTCTTTTTGGAGCGGCCCGACCTGCCCGACGAGGCGGAGCAGCTGGCGCTCTACAGCGCTGTGGCCGCCGAGCTGCCCGGCGCGCCGATCACGGTGCGCACCCTGGATGTGGGCGGCGACAAGCATCTGCCCGCCTTCCCACTGCCCGCCGAAGCGAACCCCTTCCTTGGCTGGCGCGGCCTGCGCATCGGACTGAGCCAGCCCGCGATCCTGCTGCCCCAGCTGCGCGCCCTGCTGCGCGCCGCCGCCAGCGCGCCGATCAAAATTATGCTGCCGATGGTGAGCAGCATTGGCGAGCTGCGCCAGGCCCGCGCGCTGCTAGAGCAGGCCCGCGCCGAGCTTGTGGCGGAAGCTGTGGCCCACGCCATGCCCGAGCTCGGCGTGATGATCGAGGTGCCCGCCGCTGCGCTCAACGCTGCCGCCCTGGCCCACGAGGCCGACTTCTTCAGCATCGGCACGAACGACCTCACCCAGTACACGCTCGCCTGCGATCGCGGCAACAGCCGCGTGGCCGCGCTCTACCAGCCGCTCGACCCGGCGGTGCTGCGCCTGATCCAGATGGCCTGCGTAGCGGCCCACGCCCAGGGGCGCAGCGTGTCGGTCTGCGGCGAGCTTGCCGGCGACCCGCGCGCCACCGCGCTGCTGATTGGCCTTGGGGTGGACGCGCTGAGCTGCGCGCCGCCAGCGCTGCCCCTGGTGCGCGCCGCCATCCGTGCTAGCGACACGGGCGACGCCAGAGTGCTTGCGGTGCGCGCCCTTGCCGCAACCAGTGCCGATGAGGTACGATCCTTGCTGGAGCAAACTGGAACGGTGGCCGTTGCGCAGCCCGCATAACGCAGCCAAGCGGCGGGTATGCTACAATATAGCCCTCGTGTCGGGGCAGGAAGTGGCGGTACCGCCCGTTCATTTTACTGAGGAAGCCCCACCCCTGGCCGACGGCTCGCTGCTCACCACAGCCCGCCCGCCGGTACGCTTGTCCCACCTGAGGAAGAGCTATGTCGCAGACTCCGCCCGAGACCGCGCGCCCTTTAGCCGCTGTCAACCCAGCCGACATTCAGGCTCTGGTCGCACAGGGCAAGCTGCAAGGCTACGTCACGCTCGATGAGCTGCTCCAGGTCATCACGGCACCAGAGGATGCAGCCGAGGCGATCGACGCTGTCTACGCCGCTCTCGCCGAGGCGGGCGTGCCCGTTCACGACCCCGCCGATCAGCACGCTGCCGAGGAGGAGCTGATCGGCGCCACGTCGGCCGACCTCGACGAGGGGCTCTCGGACGCGCTGCTCGGCGATAGCGTGCGGCTCTACCTGCGCGAGATCGGCCAGGTGCCGCTGCTCACCGGCGATCAGGAGAAGACGCTCGCCCAGGCGATTGGGCGCGGCCAGGTAGCCACCGGCAAGCTGAAGATTGTCCCGGCCGAGAGCCGCGAGGCCCTCGCCCTGCGCGGCCAGATCGCCGCTGGCGACGAGGCCCGCCAGAAGATGGCCGCCGCGAACCTGCGCCTCGTGGTGAGCATCGCCAAGCGCTACCGCGATCGCGGCCTGCCCCTGCTCGACCTCATCCAGGAGGGCAGCCTGGGCCTGCTGCGCGCGATCGAGAAGTTCGACCACAGCAAGGGCTTTAAGTTTTCTACCTACGCCAC
>JAYUYB010000314.1:0-10555 GCA_043752655.1 Chloroflexota bacterium | reverse complement strand
CTCCACGTGCGTCACCCCAAACATATCCTCACTGTCCACGGTTTCGGCTACAAATTCCTGGCCTGAGTGAGACAAGGAGACAGGGAGAATCGCTCGCTCGGGAGACAAGGAGACAAGGAGCGCCTGACGGCATGGAGGAGCTGTCTCCCTGTTCCCTGTCTCCCTGCCTCCTATGGCTCCAGCGTGAGCACCGCCGCCGTATGGCGCTCCACGGCCTCGCGGCTCCAGAGCAGCGGGAAGTAGCCACCGGCGCGCCAGGCAGCGGCGAGATCGACGTAGTGGCTGCTGGCGGGGTGGCCGCTCTGGCCGGCGGGCAGGATGATCCGCGCGCTGTCCCAGTCGCCGGGGTCGAAGATCTGGCGGTACGATGGGGCGTTGTAGTGCGGGCCGGCCGCTGTCTCGCGGGGAACAAACTGCATACTTACGGTGTCCACGTCGCCGCCCATGGGCCAGGGGCCGCGGTTGAAGATCGGCGCCAGGGCGGCCACACCGCCGAGCGGGTGGCGCAGCGTAAGCGTATGCACGCGCCCGTACGTCCACTTCGCTGGGTCCGGGCCGAGCTTGCCGCGCAGCTCGGCGACGGCGAGGCGCAGGGCCTCGTGGAGCACGCCCGCCCAGCTGCGGCCACCGCCCAGCCATGGGTCGGGCGCATCCAGGTTGGCGGACTCGGCCCGATTCAGGAGCATGGGCATGGCGCGGTCGAAGTAGGTATTAGTGGGCAGGCCGCCAAAGGCGCCCACCCCGCTCTGGGCGCCCACCAGCACACCCAGCTCGGCGTAGATGACGCGCGGCAGATGGTAGCGCACAGCGTCGTAGATCGAGCCGGCCGCGCTGCTCGCGGTGAGCTCGCCGTCCCAGCTGGCGAGCAGGCTGCGGGCAGTCCGCTCCAGCGGCTCATCCACGGGGAGGGCCGCAATCAGCCGGGCGACGCGCATGCCGGGCAGCGAGTGCCAGTCGTTCTGGATGCGCGCAAAGCTGCGGGTGTCGTGCTGCTCGGTGGCCCGCAGCAGCGCGCCGATGCGCTCGGCGCGGTAGGGGTTGGCCCACTCGCCCTGGATCTGGTCGTGGAAGGGGTGATCGGGGGCGGCGATGCGGTTGTTGGCCGTCACCGCCAGGCCGTCGGGCGGGTCGAGGCTGGCGGGCAGCGCCTCGTTTGGGATAAAGCCCTGCCACTCGTGCTCGCCGTCCCAGCCTGGAATGGGCAGCCGACCGTCGCCCTGGGCGCGGATGGGCAGCCTACCACCGAGGGCGTAGCCGAAGTGGCCGGCGGCGTCGGCGTAGACAAAGTTCTGCGGCGGCACGTCCCAGTCGCCCAGGGCGGCGCGGAACTCGCCCCAGTCGCGGGCGCGGTTCAGGCGCAGCACCGAGCGGGTGAGCGTCGACGAGGGGTCGAGGGCCGTCCAGCGCAGCGCCAGCGCCTCCTTGTAGGGCTCCGTGCCGCCGTTGCGCCGGGCGAGCGGCGAGGCCTCGGGGCCGCTGATGGCGTCGATCACCGGGCCGTGGTGGGTGATCGGCACCTCCAGCAGCACCGGGGCGGGTTGGCCCTTCACGACGATCTCCTCGCGGACGAGCTCGGCCTGGCGCCACTCGCCGCGAAACTCGTAGCGTAGCGGGTCGTCGGGGTGAAAGCGCTCGATGAACAGATCCTGATTGTCGGTCATCGCGTTGGTCTGGCCCCAGGCGATGCGCTCGTTGTGGCCGATAATTACGCCGCAGGTGCCGGCGATGCTAGCGCCGGCCACCTTGTAGTCGCCGCCCTCCAGATGCACAACGTACCAGAGGCCGGGGATGCCGAGGCCCAGGTGGGGCTCCTCGCCCAGCAGGGGGCGACCGTTTATCGTGCGGCTGCCGCTCACAGCCCAGCCGTTCGAGCCCTGTGGGCCGCTGGTTTCGCCGGTAAAGCGGGCGGCCTCGCCAGCCAGGCGCAGCGCGTGATCGCCAAGGTGGGCGGGGAAATAGCTGCCCTCGGGCACGGTGATCGGGGCCTCGCCGGGGTAGGTGGGGGCGAGGGCGGCGGCGCGCTCGGGGCCAACCAGGGCGACGATCTGGGCGTTCAGCAGCTCGCTCATCCAGTTAGCCGAGAGCGTCAGCCCCATGACCTTGGGCCACACCAGCACATCCACCACCTCCCACGGGCGAGGCTGGAGCCCCAGGATGGTAAACTCCAGCGGCAGCCGGCCCCGGCTGGCCTCCAGGCATGCGTTGACGCCGCGCACATACGCCTCGACCATCGCGCGCGTCTCGTCGTCCAGCAGCGCCACCTCGCTGCGGGCCACACGTGAGAAGCCGAGCGTGCGGATAAACTGGTCGGAGCTGAGCGCCACGGGGCCGAAGATCTCGGCGAGCTGGCCGTGGGCCGTGCGCCGGTTCAGCTCCATCTGCCAGAGCCGGTCCTGGGCGTGGACGTAGCCGGAGGCGGCGAAGAGATCCGCGTTGCTGTCGGCGTAGATGTGCGGCACGCCCCAGCGGTCGCGGCGCACCTCGGCCTTGGCGCCAAGGCCGGGCAGCGGCAGGCGGCCAGTGGTGCGGGGGAGCGGGCGGCGCAGGGCGGCAACGGCGCCCACACCGGCAGCGCCTGCGGCGAGGCCCACCGTCAGGCCGAACGCCCGCGCGAGACGGGAAAACTCGAACATGCGACGGCACCTTTCTTACAGGGCGGCTGGTGCCGCTATTGTCATCCCGATAGCACCCTGGTGTCAAACGCAGCCAAAAGGAGCCAATCATGGGCGCAGCCCTCAGCGACCTGCTCATCCTCGATCTCAGCCGCGTGCTCGCCGGCCCTTACGCCACCCAGCTGCTGGGCGATCTCGGCGCTCGCATCATTAAAGTGGAGCAGCCTGGCCAGGGCGACGAGACGCGCGCCTGGGGCCCGCCCTTCACCAGCGGCGGCCAGAGCGCCTACTTCCTCTGCGCCAATCGCAACAAGGAGAGCCTTACCCTGAACCTGAAGCACCCCGAGGGCCAGGCCGTGCTGCGCCAGCTGGCCCGCCGCGCCGACGTGCTAGTGGAGAACTTCCGGCCGGGCACGCTCGCGGCCATTGGCCTTGGCTACGCCGAGCTGCGCACCGACAACCCCGGCCTGGTCTACTGCGCCATCACCGGCTACGGCCAGGACGGCCCCTACGCCGACAGGCCCGGCTACGACACGGTGATCCAGGCCCAGGGCGGTCTGATGAGCGTGACCGGCCCCGCCGACGGCGAGCCGCACAAGGTTGGCGTGGCGGTGGTAGACATCACGGCGGGGCTCTACGCGGCCACAAGCATCCTGGCCGCCCTGCGCCACCGCGAGCGCACGGGCGAGGGCCAGCAGATCGACATCGCCCTCTTCGACGTGCAGCTCAGCTGGCTGGCCAACGTGGGCAGCGCCTACCTTGTGTCGGGGCAGGCGCCGGGCCGCTACGGCAACGCCCACGCCACAATTGTGCCCTACCAGCCCTTCCCCGCCGCCGACGGCAGCGTGATGGTGGCCGTCGGCAACGATGGGCAGTTCGCCCGCTTTTGCGCCGTGCTAGAGCGCAATGGGTGGGCGAGCGACGCGCGCTACGCCACCAACCCCGCGCGCGTGGCCCATCGCGACGAGCTGGTGCCGCAGATCGCCGCCCTCACCATTGCGCGCCCAGTGGCAGCATGGGTCGAGGCGCTGCTAGCCGTCGGGGTGCCATGCGGCCCCGTGAACGACATCCCCGCCGCCCTGGCCGACCCGCACACCGTCGCGCGCGGCATGCTCCAGGAGATAACCGACGCCTCCGGCGAGACGCTGCGCCTGATCGGGCCGGCGCCCAAGCTCAGCGTCACGCCCGCCAGCGTGCGCCTTGCGCCGCCCCAGCTCGGCGAGCAAAGCGAGGCCCTGCTCCACGAATTACTCGGCTACGACGCGGCGCGTGTGGCGGAGCTGCGGGCGGTGGGGGCAGTGTAGAGCTACAGGCAGTCCGAACAAATAAGCGCATGTTACTTCGCGATCTCCCAGATATAACCGCCGGGATCCATGAAGCTGGCAGTTCGCACGCCCCAGGGCCGATCCATCGGGCCGTTCAGCAGCTCTACTCCGCGTGCGGCTAGCGCTGCGCACATCGCATCTACGTCGTCCACTTCGATGGTGAACACAAAGCGAGCGCCGACCTCGCGCGGTGCCACCTTTGCGGGCTCAATCAGCTCGCCCGCCGCTGTCGTCTTCAGCAGATTGATCAGTGTGTTCCCGAACTTAAACACGGTCGAGTCGCCGTCCTCAAACACCACAGGCAGGCCGAAGACCGCCTGGTAAAACTGCTTTGCGGTCGCCAAGTCCTCGACGAATAGCGTGATGGCACCAATGCCCTTTGGCCAAGCACTCACGTCTGCACCTCTTCCTGTGATTTGATCCACGCGCAGGCTCATTTATAGCTCACATGTTCTTGTATGTCAAGCTAAGTTTACCCATATCTGCCGCGACGCCCGAGCCCGTTGGAGCACGAAGGGCGCGAACAGGTGCGAACCACCGCGAAGCCGACCACCCGCGTGCCATGCGCGGTTTCGCGTTCGCGCCGTTCGTGCCATTTCGCGCCGTTCGTGGTCCAGACGTTCGCGCCGTTCGTGCTCCAGACGTTCGCGCCGTTCGTGCTCCAAACGCCCGTGCCTGCCCTACGGCTTGGCGTTCGGCACACGCGGAAAATAGAGCGTATACGGCGCGGCACTGCTACTGAGGCGCACCGGGAGGCGCACCTGCGGGCGGGCCAGGTCGTTCGTCTGGAGCAGTACGCCGCCGCTCAGCGCCCAGCCTGGCGCGGTCGGCCGCGCCCAGCGCACCGTCAGTGTCAGCTCGACGGCGCCGCCGGGGGCCACGCTGCCGCTCGCCCGGTCGGCCTGGAGCCAGCTGCTCGTCGGTAGCTGCGGCCGCAGCTCCAGCGTCAGGCCCGCACTCAGCTGGAGATTAGCGCGGCAGCCGATCGTCTGCACCTCGCCCGAGCTGAACTGGAGCCCGTAGCTCGCCGCCTCCGCTGGGGGCAGGTCGCCAGGCTCGCGGTAGCGCAGGCTGATCCGACCGTCGGGCAGCAGCAGCGCCTGGAAGCTCAGGCGCGTCGCCGGATCGTTGTAGAGCGGCACGGCCTCCCACGTTACCAGCAGGCCGCCCGCCACACGGGCGTAGCTCACACGGGCGCCGGCCGCGCTCGGGTCGAGATCCACGCGCAGCGCTGCAATCGCCGCGCCAGGCGTCTCGCTCAGCGGCAGGCAGCTTCTGGCGAATGGCACGCTCACAGCTGGGAGCGGGCTAAAGCTGATCACACCGTTGGCGGAGACGTAGATCTGCTCGTAGCTAGCGCCCGCAAACGCGAACCTGAAGCCAAGCGCGATCGGGCCGCTGGTACCATCGTCGGTCAGCGGGATACGCACGGCGTCGGCGGGCGGCGCGCTCCAGCCGTCGCTCGGCCCGCCCGGCTCGTCGCTGCGCCACACTCCGAAGCGCTCTGGCGGCAGGCTCACCGTGTAGCTCAGCGGCTTCGAGCCATCGTTGCGCAGCGTTACTGGCAGCGTTATCTGCTCGCCAAACGCGAGTGCTGCGGAGCGCGGCGCCGTGTCGACCACCAGAATCGCCGCGTCGTCATCAAGCACGAAGTCGAGCATGGCTTGCGTGCCGGGGTCGAGCTGCACCGTTGCCAGGCGGCCCACGTGGTCACGGGCGTCGGCGATAAGCGTGTACGGCGCCGTGGCGGGCGGCAGGGTCAGGCTGTAGCGGCCCTGCGCGTCGGTCGCCACCAGCGCCCCGCCCGTCACCTGCACCGTGGCTGCGATTGGCGCCCCGTTGGCGGCGCGGGTTACACGGCCCGTCACAGTCGCGTAGCTCGCGTCGGGCGGCACCGTAAGCGTGACCGGCACCACCAGCGGCGGGCGGCTCAGGTCGGGGCCGTGTACGAGGATGCGGCCCTGGTAGCTGCCGGGGCCGGGCACGCGCCGCGCGTCGAGCGTGATGCTCACACTGCGCTCGGCGCCGGGAGCCAGGGCGATCACGCTCTGCTCCGGCAGGCTGAGCCAGGGCAGGTCCACTCTTACGCGAGCCACGGCGCCGTACGTGTCCAGGCGGCCGTAGCCGTAGATATTATTCGGCACGCCACTGGGCGCGCAGGCGCTGTGTGTCGCCCCGAGGTAGCGACTGTCGCCGGTGAGCGGCGTGGCCGCGCCGGTGAGCGCGGCGTAGGTGGCGTCATAGTCGCCGATCAGGCTGGGGTTCGCCGACAAGAGCAGGGCTACGGCCCCGGCCACATGAGGCGCCGCCATCGAGGTGCCGCTGTTGCTGGCGTAGGGGCGGCTCGGGTCGGCGATGGTCGACCAGATCCCGCTGCCGGGGGCCGTAAGATCGGGCTTGATGCGCCCATTCGGCCCAGGGCCGATGCTGCTGAAGCTGGCGAGCCTGTCGCTGCTGTCCAAAGCTCCTGCGGCGGTGACGTCGGCGTAGTCGCCGGGCGACTGCACGGTGCCGCAGCCGGAGAGGTTGCCGCTGTTGCCGGCTGCGAACACGGGGTAGATCCCAGCGGCGCGCCAGGCGGCAGTGTAGCCTGCGTACCAGCTGGCATTCTGGCCCGCCGTCCACGAGTTATTCACCACCTGGGGGCGCAGATCAGGCCGTGGGTTGGCGCCGCTTAGATCGGTGGGTGCCAGCAGCCACTCCGCCGCCAGGATGAGGTTGCTCTCGCTGCACTCGCTCGCCCCGCAGGCGCGCACGGCGATCCAGCGGGCGCCAGGTGCCACGCCCACGGCGGGCTCGACGGCAGAGCGGCCCAGCCCCACCATCGTGCCCATCGTGTGCGTGCCGTGGTTGCCCGAGTCCGCAGGCGCGGGCAGGCCGCCATAGACATCGAACCAATTGTAGGCGTGGCGAAGCGTGCCGCCGCTGTTGCCCCGGTACTGGCCCAGCAGGGCCGGGTGATCGAAGCGCACGCCGCTGTCGATATTCGCCACCACAATGCCCTGGCCGCGCACGCCAAACTCGTCCCAGACGCGGCCGGCGCCCACGCGGGCGATGTTCCAGCAGCGGTTGCCGGCGTCGGGGCTGCACGTGGGGCTCACCGTCTGCGCCGGGGCTGCCACTGGCGGGGCATCCAGGGCGGCGGTGCGATTGGCGCGCAGCTCGGCCACCTCGGCGCGGGCGGCGAGCGCGGCCAGATCGGCGGCGTCGCCATGCACGGCCAGGGCGTTGACGATCCAGAGCGGCCTGTAGCTCAGTCCACGTGCGTCGAGCAGGGCGCGCAGCCCGCGCTGCTCGGCCTCGGCGTGGTCGCGCAGCGTGCGGTAGACGTATGCGCCGCGCGCCGCCCAGTCCTCGATGGCGTAGGCCGGCGCGAGCTCGGCCTGATCGGCCAGGAAGACCAGAAACTCGGCCTCGCCGGTGGGGCTGGCGGCGAGCTCGGCGCTCAGCTGCGGGTCGATCCGGGCGCCCTGGCGCGGCAGCGTGGCGCGCGTGGCTGCGCTTGGCCGTGCAAGCGCGCCTGCAAGCGCTGGGTTCGCCTCGAAGAGCCTTGGGATGAGGGTGCTGTCACTCGCGTTGCGCAGCGTCAGGGCCACCTGTGCGCTAGTGCCGAGGGCCACCGTCGCCTCGATAGCGCCGGGCACGCCGCTTAGCGCGGGCGCCCCGCTCTGGCCAAGCGCCGCTGGTGTGCTGGCGGGCAGCGCGGCGAGCAGCAGCAAGAGTGGAAGGAGGAAGCGCGTAAGGCGGGGTGAGGGGAGCATGGCTTCGTGTTCGTTTCTCGCGGGGGTTGGACTGCGCTCGGACTGTACCCTGTACCCTGTACCCTGTACCCTTGCCAAAGAACTACGCGCCCGCGCCCTCCAGCCGAACGAGCAGGCGCTCGAGCTCAGCAAGCGTGTGGGCGAGGCCGACGGGGGCGCTGGGGCGGGCGCCGTCGGCAACCAGGGCCGCCTTGACGGCGCGCGGGTCGTTGCCGGCCACGGCCAGATTCTGTAAATCCTGGCTGATCCGCGTGTCGCTGATGCTTACGTCGTGGCGGGCGAGCAGCTCGCGGTAGTAGCCATAGTGCGCGCTCAGGTGGGCGGCGACCGTCCGAAAGCTGTGGCGAGCGATGGCCATGCGCGTGGTGTAGCGCATCGTACCGTCGGCGAACATCACCTGATCGTCGCGGGTGGGCTCGATCAGAATAATATCCACCTCAGGGTGGCGGCGGCGCACCTGTTTAATATGGTAGTGCAGGCCAGCGTGGACAAAGGTGCGGAACACCTGGCTGCCAATCTGCTGCACACCTTCGTCGCCAAGGCCCCGGCCAGGCTGGTGACGGCTGTTGTCGTAAGGCACCATCGGGTTAATGCAGAGAATCAGCTTGGCACCGCCCTCGATCGCCACGTCGAGGCTGGCCGTGCCACGGATGCCGCCGTCGATGTAGTCGTGGCCGCCGATACGCACGGGGCGGTAGAAGAGCGGGATGGCGGCCGAAGCGCAGACGGCCAGCGAGATCGGCACATCGTCGAGCGGCGGCTGGCCAAACACGGCCCGCTCACCGCTGTCGAGATCCGTGGCTACAATCGCCAACTCGCGGGGCAGCTCGTCAAAGCGGTTGCTGCGACCAGGCAGCGCGAGCGCCGCGCGCAGGTAGCGCTCTAGCGCGTGGCTGTCGTACAGGCCTGTTGGCAGGCCCACGGCCAGCGTCTCCGCAAGGTCGATCAGGGAAACCTGGCTGCCGCCGCTGAGCACGCGGCGCGCAGCGGCGGCGAAGGCGGCAGGCAGCTTGCCAACGCGGCGCAGCATGTCGGGCAGGTTCAAGGCGAAGAGATGCTGTGGCTCCAACTGCTCGATGCCGAACAGCGAGCTTTCGAGCACAGCGAGCAGGGTGCGCGGGGAGAGGTTATTGGCGAGGCATGCGGCGATCAGACCGCCGGCCGAGGTGCCGACGTAGCTGTCGAACTCGTTGACGGAGCTGCGGTCGAGCAACTGGTCGATGGCACAGAGGGCGCCAATCTCGTAGGCGGCCCCTGCCACGCCGCCGCCAGCCAACACCAGCGCGGTCTTACTGCGTTGCATAGCGTGTTTGCGGGTCTAGTTCTGGACGGTAGACGATGCACGGTCGGTGGGGCACCGTCCACCGTCCATCGTCCACCGTCAACATGGGTACTTAACGTTCGCCGAAGCGCCCTACGTTCCACCCTTGCGCAGCAGCTGGTCGACGATCTCGGCGAGGGCGTCGACCTGGGAGTGGAGCCGCACAACATCGTTGCGGCTGGGCACCTCGGGCTGCTCGGCGTGCGCATCAGGGGCGTCTGGGTTAAACTCGCTGCGCAGCAGCAGCTGGCGCCAGCGTGTGCCATCCTCGGCGCTGAGCGCGCCCTCTGCGACCAGATGGTCGACACGGCGACTGATCTCGGCGTCGATCAGGTCGTTGCCACCAAGCGAGCTGAAGAGCGTGCGCCGCAGATTGCTGAGCGTATCGCCGCCAATCTGAATCAGGCCGGTGAGCAGTTGGGTGGGGATCTCGGGCGCACTGCGCCCGCGCGCCTGTAGCACCACCTGGGCGAGGATGCTGGAGGTAATATCCTCGCTGGTCTCGTTGTCGAGGATCTGCACCGGCTCGCCATCCTGCACCAGCCGCGCAATCCCATTAAGCGTGATGTACTGCTTCTGGTTGGTGTGGTAGAGCTTGCGGTTCGCGTACTTCTTGATGATCTGCATAGGCCCTGAGCATAGACGGCGCAGCGGACTCAGTATACCACGGGCCCTCAGCGTGCGGCTGAAGCCGCCGGCTCACCTCCAAAGAAGCCCGCCTATGCGGGGCTGCCGGAGCCCGCGTAGGCAGGATCCGGCAGCACGCGCAGGCGGGCTTCCCCAGGGCGTAGATAGCCGGCGGCTTCAGCCGCCAGCGTGCTACTCGCCTGCGCTCTCGACGTTCTTAACGCGGCTCTTGGCCGGCGTGTCCTGGCCGCGGCGCAGCTCCTCCACACGGGCGGCAAGCTGGGCGATCTTCGCGCTTAGCTCGTCGATGTCGCGCTTGGACGGGATGTTCAGGCGGTTTAGGAACTGCTCCAGGTTGCTCTCCATCTGGCCGGACAGGCCATTCACCTGCGCGGTGACGTTGCTGAGCGTGCTCTCCACCTGGGCCGTCTGGGGCTGGGCCATGGTGCGTAGGCGGCTCACGGACTCGTCCATGATCCGCGAGGCGTCCTTCTGGGCGAGCTCGCCGCGCTCCACTAGCCGGTTCAGAAACGTCTCGGCCTCGTCACGGCTCAGGGCGAAGGCGCCCACGCCCGCAAGCATCAGCTTGCGCATCAGGTCTACCATCTGGATGGTTGGGTTCACGGTCTGGGCCTGCTCGTCGATCTGGCGGACGTTGACCTCGATCTCTTCGGCGGTAGTCATGGTGTTTTCTCCATCTGTATCAGCTTGGTGCTGCCGCTGCCTGATCTGCAAGGATCATACCACATCCTGCCTGGTGCAACAGCACGTAACGCACTGCGTTATAAACTGAGTATAACACACTGCGTTATAGCCGTCAAGCTGTGCAATCCGGCCATAAATGGATTGACGCCCGCAGGACCGATCGTGTACAATGAGCACGTTCTTATGCTGCGAAACCCCGCCTGT
>JAYUYB010000313.1:0-10561 GCA_043752655.1 Chloroflexota bacterium | reverse complement strand
CCGACCTGCTGGATGAGATGCGCGGCATCGCCGACGGCGCCGGGCGCGCCCTCGCCGAGATTGTGGCGCTCAATGTGCGCACCGAGCTGATGGCCGGCGTGGGCACGGGCGTGTATCACCCCGATGGCCCCGCCGCTCTGGCTCGCAACCGCGCGGCGGGCGTGCCGGAGCACCCGGCGGAGGCTGGCGAGCCACTGCCTGGGGTGCGCGGCCCGCAGCCTGTGGATGACGGCGAGTGTACGACGGCGGCTGCGGCAGGGGGCGCCACAACTGCGGGCGGCACAATCCTGGCGCAGACGTGGGACTGGCAGGGTGAGCAGCGGGCGGCCTGCGTGCTGCTGCGGGTGCGGGCGCCCGGCGAGCCGACGCTGCTCACGATGACCGAGGCTGGCATGGTGGCCAAGGTGGGCCTGAACAGCGCGGGCCTGGCCGTCTCTCTGAACCTGCTGCGCTCGCAGAGCGACGGGCGCGAGGTGGGAATGCCGGTGCATGTGCTGCTGCGCAAAATGCTGCAGGCGCGCAGCTTCGCGGAGGCGCGGGCCATGGCCGACCTGGCGCCGGCAAGCGGCTCCTCGTGCATCACGCTGGCAAGCGCGGCGGGCGAGCTGCTGAGCCTTGAGATCACGCCGGCAGGCGTGGCGGAGGTGTGGGGCGAGCAGGGGCTGCTGGCCCACACCAACCACTGCGTAGATGGGGGCGCGGCGGCCGACGAGTGCGCGCTGGACGCGGCCTCCACCAGCCTGGAGCGCGCGGGGCGGGCGTGGCAGCTGCTGCGGGCGGGCAGGGGCGAGCTGGATGTGGCGGCCATGCAGGCGATCTTGCGCGACCACGGCGACGACCCGCGCTGCATCTGTCGCCACCCAAACATGGCGCTCGCCCCCTTGGATCGGGGCGAGAGTGTGTGCGGCCTGGTGCTGGACCTGGGCGCGGGCGTGATGCACGTGGCGCCGGGGGTGCCGTGCATGGTGCCGTTCACAGCGGTGGCGCTGTAGCCGGAGACAAGGAGACAAGGAGACACCTCTCGTACTCCGCTAGGCGCTCCTGGTCTCTCGGTCTCCTTGTCTCCTTAGTCTCCTACGGCCTGCGGCCAAACTGGCGTTCGAGCTGCGCAGGCGACATAAGGATCATGGTGGGGCGACCGTGGGGGCAGGTGCGTGGGCTGATGCACTGCTCCATCTGGCGCAGGAGCTGGCGCATCTCGTCGAGGGAGAGGGCCTGGCCGGCGCGCACGGAGGTGTGGCAGGAGAGCGTAGTGAGCATGGCCTCGCGCCAATCCAGGGGGGTGGAGCCGCCGCGCCCGGCGAGGTGGTCGGCGAGCTCGTGGAGCGCCTTGGGCAGCTGATCGGGCGGGAGCGTGGAGGGCGCGGCCCGCACGCGCACGCCCTCGCCCCACTCGTCCAGATGAAAGCCCCACTCGGCGAGGCGCTCGGGGTTGCCGAGCAGGAGGGCGGTGGCGGCGGGCGGCAGGGGCACGGCCTGGGGCAGTAGCAGGCCCTGGGTGCTCACGGCGCCGCCTGCGTGCTGGGCCATCAGGCGCTCGTAGGTAATGCGCTCGTGGGCCGCGTGCTGGTCGATCAGGTACATGCCCTCGGGGGCCTCGGCCACGATGTAGGTGAGGCCCACCTGGCCAACCACGCGCAGGGGGGGCAGCGAGGAAGAGGGGGAGAGGGGGAGAGGGGGAGAGGGGGAGAGAGGGGAAGGCGCGCTTTCGGGCACCCCCCAAGGGATATCATCGACAACGAGCGCCCCTTCGCGTTCGTGCCCTTCGCTGGCTTGTTCGCGCCCTGCGTGGTCCAGGTTCCCGGCATCCCAGCGGCTGCGCTCGGCGTCCCAGGCGGAGGCGCCCACGCCCCAGGCGGATGGCTCGGGGCCGCGCGTGGCGGGGGGCGCGCCCACCTGACGCAGCTCGAAGCGGCGCTGGAGGCTGCCGTCGTCGCTGCCGGCCCAGGCGGGCACACCGGCGCCTGCCACTAGAGCCTCGCGCACGGCACGGCCGATCACGCTGTGGACGCGGGGAGCGTAGCGAAACTTCACCTCGCTCTTGGTAGGGTGGACGTTCACATCGACGGCGAGGGGATGCACGCGGATATCGAGCACTGCGAGCGGGTGGCGGCCCTTCATGAGCATAGTGTGGTAGGCCTCCTCGACGATGGCGGGGAGGGCGCCGCGCGCGTGGAGGGCGCGCCGGTTCACGAAGAGGTGCAGGTAGCCACGCGAGCCGCGGGTGAGGCCGGGGGGCGAGATCAGGCCCGTGATCTGCACGGCCTGCTCGCCCTCGCCATAGGCTGCCTCCAGGTCGAGCAGCTGGCGGGCGACATCCAGGCCGTAAAGCTCGATCACCACTGCGCGCCGGTCGCCGTCGCCGCTGGTCTGGAGGGCGAGGCGGCCCTCGAGCTGGAGGGTGAAGCGCACCTCGGGGTAGGCGAGGGCGTACTGCTGCACCACGGCGCTGATGGCGCTGAGCTCGGTGGCCTCGGAGCGCATATACTCGCGGCGCACGGGGGTGTTGTAGAACAGGTTGCGCACGCTGATGCTGGTGCCGGGCGAGCAGCCGCGCGGGGTGCGGCCCTGCGGCTCGCTGCCGGCGATGCGCAGCTCGGTGCCGAGCTCCTCGTGGGCCACGCGGGTGACGCAGATCAGCTGGGCGACGCTGGCGATCGAGGGGAGGGCCTCGCCGCGAAAGCCGAGCGTGCCGATCTGCCAGAGGTCCTCGGAGGTAATGAGCTTGCTGGTGGCGTGGCGCTCGAAGGCCAGTTCCACCTCAGCGGCGGGGATGCCGGAGCCGTCGTCTTGTACCTTGAGCTCGCGCATGCCGCCGCCGCGCGCCTCCACGCTGATGCGGCGGGCGCCAGAGTCCAGGGCGTTCTCGACGAGCTCCTTCACCACAGAGGCGGGCCGCTCTACCACCTCGCCCGCTGCGATCTGCGCTGCGACGGTTGCGTCAAGCAGGCGGATTGGCATTGGCGTCCCCTTCTTGCACGAACATGCTTGCTGATCTTATTGTACCACGGCCTGATTATGTCCGCAGATTGCGCAGATTACGCAGATATGAGGCTACCCATCTGCGTAATCTGCGTAATCTGCGGACACATATGGGGCTACCGCGTGCCGGTTGGCGAGGGCGTGCCGGGGGCCGCGGTTGGCGTGGCGGGCGCGACCGTAGCGGCCACGGGGGTGTTTGTGGCGGCGGGGGCGGCCCCTGGGGCGAGCAGGAGGCCGCCGAGGCTGAGGAGCGCCACCAGGGTGAGGGCGGCGAGGACGGCGCCGAGCCGTGAGAGCGGGCGCTCGACGGGCGGCGGCGGGGCGGCGGGTGGCGGCTCCGGCTCTGTGAGCGGCGTGGTTGGAACCTCGTCGGGGCCGGTCGCGTCTAGCTCATCTACGCGGGCGATCACCACGGTGACATTATCGGGGCCGCCGCGCTCGTTAGCCATATCCACCAGGCGCTGGGCGGCCTCGTCCAGCGTGAGCACGCCCGCCACCTCGGCGATCTCCGCGTCGCTGACGAGGCCGTGCATGCCATCCGAGGAGAGGATCACCGTGTCGCCGGGGCGCAGGGGCAGTGTGAACAGATCGACCTCGACGGCGTCGGTGTGGCCGAGGGCGCGGGTGATAATATTGCGGATGTTGGAGGAGCGCGCCTGCTCGGGCGTCATCAGGCCGGCGGCCACCTGGTCGGAGACAAAGGAGTGATCTTGGGAGATCTGGCTGATGGCGTCCTCGCGCACGAGGTAGGCCCGGCTGTCGCCCACATTTGCCACGTGCAAAACATTCTGAAGGAAGAGGGCGGCCACGCCGGTGGTGCCCATGCTGCCACGGCCCTCGTTGTAGATGCGCTGGTTGGCGTTAGTGAAGGCTGCGTTCAGGGCCTCGCCGGGCGGCAGATCGGGGCGGAACGTCTCGACGATGGTGGCGACGCCGAGTGCGCTGGCGACCTCGCCGGCGGCGTGGCCGCCCATGCCATCGCAGACAACCAGGAGCGTAGCGGGGCCGGGCTGCCCGCTGCCGTAAGCGTCCTGGTTAACCTCGCGCCGCATCCCGACGTGCGTGCGCGCGCTGAAGCGGACTCGCATCGGCTGCTCCTCAGGCGGGCCTCGTGCCAATGGCTGAGTATACCATCACTTCAGGCGCCGCGAGGCGAGCGAGCAGCCCAGGCCCACCAGCAGCAGGAGCCAGGGCCAAAGGCTGTACGGGCTCTGGAAGGCGATCCAGATCGAGGCCGCGACGGCGGCGAGGCCGATCAGCGAGAGGAGCACCTGGGGCGATAGGGGCGGCTGGCGCATACAGGCTCGCTTACTTGATCGTCCGTGAGAGCAGCAAGAGGGCCACAGCAACCAGGATGAACAGCAGGTAGAACAGATTGCCTGTGCTGCTTACGAAGAGCACGGCGAGGGCCACAAAGGTCAGGGCGACAAATACGCAGCCCCGGCGCACGCGCTGCACGCTCTGCTCCGGGTCGTTTGGCTCTGGGATCATGAGGGTGATGGGGCGCGCCCCGGCTCCTTGTTGGCGTGCGGCCGAACCGCCTGCCCGCGCCGACAATGGTACCATAGGTGGATAGCGCGCCCGGCGCCGTTGGGCTATTGTAATCTGCACGCAATGCGCCTTGTGGTCGCGTAAAAGAACGCCGTGCTATACTGCGCAGTAGCTTGAATGTGACAGAATTTTCATTGCGGCAGCACTATGTTTGATCAGGACATTTGGCGGCAGCGCGTGGCCGACAGGCTTGGCGGCTTCGCCCGCAACCCGCGTCAGGACATCCAGATCGCCGGCACCGGCTCGGTGCTGGCGTATCTTGCTGTGCGCACCCTGGAGCCATTGCTCGAGGCCTTCCAGCGCGAGCCGGTGACGGCCGTGCTGACCCTGGCCGAGATCACACGCGGCCCCGGCGCCGACCAGATTGTGCGCCGCGCCAGCCAGATGCGCTACCAGGTTTCGCAGCTGATCGAGCGCGAGCTGCGCACGAGCGCCGAGCTGCGCGTTGCTGTCGAGCAGCTACTCGTGCAGCTCAGCGTGATCCACCTGGCCCGCCAGCGCCTGAACAGCACCCGTGACGAGTGGCTGCGCGTGACGCTGCTGGCCGAGCTGGATAATTACAGCCCCAGCGAGTTCGCGCAGCTGCGCCGCCTGCTCCACGACCCCGGCTGGCAATCGCGCTACGAGACCATCCGCAGCCTACGCAGCCGTGAGGGCCGCTACAGCGCCGCCGACCTTGTGCTGCTCCACGACGGCCTGGGCGACAGCGCCTCGCATGTGCGCGCCGCAGCCGCGCGCATGCTCGGCCAGTTTGCCGGCACGCCGCCCGCGCCACTGGTGAAGGCCCTAACGCGCGTGGCCTTATACGACTGCGACCTTGAGACGCGCTTTGCTGCCGCGCGCACGCTCGGCGCCCTGCGCGACCGGATCGCCTCGCCCCAGTTGATCGACTATCTTGGCCAGTGCCTCGCCGACGAGGACAGCTTTGTGCGCTCTGCGGCCGCCCTCGCCCTCGGGCAACTCGGCGAGCTTGCCGGCACGCCCGCCCTGGTAGAGCGGCTCGCCGCCCTGATCGCCGACGCCGACCCCTACGCCCGCGAGGCCGCCGCCCGCGCGCTCGGCCAGATCGGCGCCGCCGCCGCTAACACCGTCGTGCTCAGCGCCCTCACGCGCGCCATGGAGGACGGCGACGCCAATGTCCACGAGGCTGCCGTGGACGCCCTCACCCGCCTGAGGAAGATCCGCGCCACCCTGCCCCTGAACCCGACTCGGCACCCCACAGAGCCGCTGGCCGTTTGATGGTTTGCAGGAGTCAGGTCGAACTGGCGCTGCCGCCTGGTGCTACCACCTGCCCCCTGGCGCTGCTAGGGCTGCGTCATTGTCGGCAGGCGGGCGCGTGAACGCGCGCCGTGGGGGCGCGGTGCGCCAGGCGCCCGCCTGCGCGGGCGGGTCCGGACGGACGACAGTTGCAACATCGTCGTCATCGAGATCCGCCCGCCTGCGCGGGCGGGTCCGGAGGCGTCGGCGCAGGCCGACGTGCGGCCGCAGGCCCGGCCGCTGCGGTTTTAACCGCCGGGTTCTGGCAACAGCGCCGACCATGACGCCTGCCCCCTGGCGCTGGCGACTGCAAACTGTAAAAAGAAGCAGTATGTTATAATTAATGCTATGGCAGTTATGCGCAATAGTATGGTTTGAGGAGGGCTCGCATGGAGATCACCCACCGACGGTTGAGCCGGGTTGATCTGGTGGAGGTCGCAGGGCGGGTAGATGCGGCCACCTCGCCGCAGCTCAAGCAACAGATCGACGCGCTCTTCGAGGAGGGCCGCTACCGGATTGTGCTTGATCTTGCGCGCCTGGAGTATGTGAGCAGCCCCGGACTGCGGGTGCTGATCGAGGCCCGCAAGCGCGCCCGTGAGTGGAAGATCACTGATCTGGAGGGCGGCGACATTCGTATCGCCAACCTGCCCCCCAAGATCAAAGAGGTCTTCGACCTCACCGGCTTCACCTCGCTCTTCGAGCTCTACAGCGACACCGTCGAGGCGGTGGGCTCCTTCTAGGTCAAAGTGCTGAGTGCCGGGCAAAGTGCTGAGTGCTGAGTACCGGGCAAGGTACTGAGCGTACTGTGCGCAAGTGCTGAGCGGCTTGCGCATCGATTGTCGCCGACAGCACTCAGCACTCAGCACTCAGCACTCAGCACTCAGCACTATGGACAGCATCACACTCTCCGCCGACCTCGACGCCCTCGCCAAGATCAGCGCCTTTGTCACCGAGGCCGCCGAGCTGGCCGGCCTCGATGAGCGCGCCACCTGGCAGGTGCAGCTCGCTGTGGACGAGGCCGCCACAAATGTGATCCAGCACGCCTACGACCCGAGCACCTCCGGCGATCTTACGCTCACCTGGCGCTGCGAGGCGAATAAGTTTATTCTCGCCCTGCGCGACTATGGCCGCCAGTTCGATCCCGGCGGCATCCCTGAGCCCGATATCAACTCCCCGCTGGAGGAGCGCCAGGTGGGCGGGCTCGGCCTCTATCTGATCACCCGCCTGATGGACGAAGTGCGCTTCGATTTTAACCCTCAGGGCGGGAATCTGCTCACCATGGTCAAATACATCAGCGCCAGCCCCCGCGACGATGTCGTGGTGATGCCGATCAAAGGCCGCGTCGACGCCGTGACCGCCCCGCAGCTGAATCGCGAGGTTCACGCCCAGATCGACGGCGGCGCGCGCTACATCCTGCTCGACCTTGCCGATGTAACGTTCTTGTCGTCTAGTGGCCTGCGCGCGCTGCTGCTGATCCGCAAAGAGCTGATGACCTTAGGCGGGCAGCTGCGGCTCGCCAGCCTGCGCCCCCAGGTGTATGAGGTGTTCACGCTCACTGGCTTCACGCAGGTCTTCGCCATCCACACCACGGTGGAAGAAGCCCGCGCGCAGTTTGGCCAGGGCCGTGGGTGAGCCGCGAGCGCCTGCTGATAAGCTATGCCCTGGTGGTTGGCGGCCTTGGCTGGGCCTGGCTGATCGCTACCCCGCAGCTGCCTGGTAGCTCGCTCGCCGCCCTTGTGCTGTTCGGCGCCCTCGCGCTCGCAGTCGACACCCTTAGCTTCCGCATTCCCCCCGCCGACGCCTACAGTCTGGGCGGGATTGTGCTGATCACCGGCGCCCTGGCGCTCGGCCCCGCTGCTGGCGCGATGGTGGCCGGGCTCGAGGGCCTGCTCTCTGGCGCGCTGCTGATCATCATCTACAACCGCCCGCGCAGCTTCAACTTGCTGGTCGCCCGCCCCATCCTGCGCGGTGGCGCACGTGCCGCCGGAATTCTTGCGGGCGCCGCCATCGCCTCCGCCGCCACTGGCACGCCACAGTACGACCCGCGTAGCCTCGACCCGGTGGCGCTGCTGGCCTGGACGATCCCGTGCTACGTGATCGTGCTGCAGCTGGTGCGGATCGGCCGCGAGGCGATACAGGGCGGGCGCAGCGGCGTGCTCACCTGGTGGCGCAGCACCTGGAAGCTGGTGCTCGCCGCCGAGCTCGCGCCGCTGCCGCTGGCCCTGCTGGGCGCGGCGATCTACACCCAGCTGGGCGGGCCGTACTTCCTGCTCGCCGGGGTGGCCCTGATCGCCGCAGCGGGCGCCGTGCGCCGCGCCACGCTCAACCTCGCCAGCCAGCGCCGCTCGGTGCGCGAGCTGGCCCTGCTCAACGAGGTGAGCCGCGCCATTATTCGCAGCGAGCTTGATGTCGACACGCTCTGCGACCTGATCTACCGCGAGGCGAGCAAGATCGTCGATACCTCGTCGTTTCATCTGGGGCTGTTCGAGGGCAATACCTACACGCTGGTGGTGCGCGTGCAGGATCGGGTGCGGCTGCCGCGGCTCAGCGTGGATCTTAGCGCTGGCGACGGGCTGATCGGCTGGATCCGCCAGACTGGCAAGGCGCTGCTGGTGGAGGACTTTGCCGAGGAGATGGAGCAGCTGCCGGCGCGCCCGCGCTACCAGAGCGAGCGCCCACCCCGCTCCGGGATCTACGTGCCCCTAATCGCGGGCGACGCCGTAATCGGCTCGATCTCGGTGCAGAGCTACATGCCCGCCGCCTTTGGTGCCAGCGAGCTGCGCCTGCTCTCGCTGATCGCCGACCAGGCTGCCGTCGTTATTACCAGGGCGCGGGCCTTCCGCGAGGCCCGACTGCGCGCCGTGCAGCTCCAGGCCATCCGTCAGGTGAGCGAGCGCGTGACAGCTATCCTCGATATGGAGCTGCTGCTGCCATCGGTGGTGCAGCTGATCCGCGAGCAGTTCGGCTACCACCCGGTGCATATCTTTACGATCTTGGAGGGCGACTCGCAGATCCGCTTCCGCGCCTCCACCGCCACCGGCGAGCAGCTCGCGCAGATCCTCGCTCTGCCGATCAGCAGGGGCCAAGGCATTGTTGGCCACGCCGCCGTGGAGGGCACGTCCATCCTTGTGGGCGACGTGCAGCGCGACCAGCGCTACATCCGCGACAGCCGCAGCACGCGCTCGGAGCTGGCGGTGCCGCTGCGCGTGGGCGACACCGTGCTGGGCGTGCTGGATGTGCAGAGCGACGAGGCGGACGATTTTAACGCCGACGATCTATTCGTGATGCAGACGCTGGCCGCCCAGGTGGCCGTGGCGATCGACAGCGCCAACGCCTACCGCGCCCAGCAGGAGGAGGCCTGGACGCTGAATGCGCTGCTGCAGGTGGCCGAGAATCTGGGGCGGGCCACGACCGTAGACGAGCTGCTGGGGGTCGCGGTACGCCTGCCACCCCTGCTGATCGGCGCCGAGCGCTGCTACGTGCTGCTCTGGGAGCGGGCGGCGAAGGTCTTCGTCCTTAGCGGCGCCTACGGGCTGCGCCACGAGCTGCGCGCGCTGCTGATCGGCCAGCCGATGCGCCCTGATCACGCGCCGCTGCTGGCGCGCATCGTGGCCGCTGCGGTGCCCGACGGGCCGCGCCTGCTCACCTTAGATAACGCCAAGGCCAACGCCGACGCCTGGCCCCAGCTGATTCCCTCCGTGGGCTGTGGCAGCCTCGTGGCCCTGCCGCTGCTGGGGCGGGCAGGACTGCTGGGCGCCCTGGTGCTAGACGACGACGCGAGCACAGTGCCGCTGGACGCGCGCCAGGTGAACCTTGCGGTGGGCGCGGCGCGCCAGGTGGCGGCGGCTCTGGAGAGCCTGCTACTCTCCCGCGAGGCCGAGGCGGCGGCGCGCCTGGAGGAGGAGCTGCGCGTGGCGCGCGAGATCCAGACTTCCTTGCTGCCTGCGCGGCTGCCGCAGCTGCCCGGCTGGCAGATTGCGGCAGCCTGGCGCTCGGCCCGCCTGGTGGGCGGCGACTTCTACGACTTTTGGCCGCTTGCGAGGGGACAGGGGACAGGGGACAGGGGCCAGGGGGCGGAGGGAGCGCAGCGAGCGCTGCTGCCCGAGCTTGGCTTTGTGATCGCGGATGTGAGCGACAAGGGGATGGCGGCAGCGCTGTTTATGGCGCTCTCGCGCTCGCTGGTGCGAGCCGCCGCCCTGGACGGCTCGCCGCCGGCGACGGCGATCGAGCGGGCTAACCGCTGGATCACCCGCGACTCCGAGTCGGGCATGTTCGTGACGCTGTTCTACGGGATGCTAGAGCCGACGAGCGGGCGGCTGCGCTACACTTCTGCGGGCCACAACCCGCCGCTGCACTACCGTGTGGCCGACGGCAGCTTCGCCGAGCTGCGTGCGCCGGGGATCGCCCTGGGGGTGCTGGAGGAGATCAAGCTGCACGAGGCAGAGGTGGCACTGGCGCCTGGGGATCTGCTTGTCTGCTACACCGATGGCGTCACCGAGGCGATCGATGAGGCTCTGCAGGAGTTTGGCGTGGAGCGGCTGCGCGCCCTGATCGCTGCGCAGCGCGCCCTGGGCGCCGAGGCGCTGGTGGAGGCGATTACGGACGCCGTGAGCCGCCACGGGCAGGGGCAGCCGCCCTTCGACGACGTGACGCTGGTGGTGTTTAAGCGGGAGGCGTGACAAGGAGACAAGGAGACAAGGAGACAAGGAGACAAGGAGACAAGGAGACAAGGAGACAAGGAGACAAGGAGACAAGGAGACAAGGAGACAAG
>JAYUYB010000312.1:0-1657 GCA_043752655.1 Chloroflexota bacterium | reverse complement strand
CTCCAGGGCGCGCCCGACGGCGCCCGCAGCGTCGTCTCGCCCTCGCTCTACCTCGGTGCTACCCCGCCCGACGCGGAGACGAATGGCACGCCCACGGTGGGCGCCACCGGCGACGGCGCCGACGAGGACGGGGTCGCGGTTCCCACGGCCCGCTGGCTCAACGGCGCCGACGGCGGCTCGGTCAATGTCACTGTGAATGGCACGGGCTGGCTGGTGGCCTGGATCGACTTCGACCGGGACGGCAACTTCAACGACGCCAGCGACCTGGTGATCAGCCAGGCCGTGAGCAGCGGGATGGGCAACTACCTGATCGACGTGCCCGCCGCCTACTTCCCCGTCGGCAGCGGCACGCCGATCAACCTTGCGGCGCGTTTCCGGCTCTTCAGCGCGCAGCCCGGCCTGCCGTCCCTGGCATACAGCGGCGCCTCCGGCGCGGGCGAGGTGGAGGACTACATCCTGAGCTTCACGCCGACCCCCGTGACCCTCACGTCGTTCACCGCCGCACGCATGGGCGCAGACACGCGGCTCGCCTGGGCCACCTCTAGCGAGCTCGATGTGGCCGGCTACCACCTGCTGCGCAGCGCCAGCGGCAAGCGCGCCGACGCGCAGCGCATCACCAACACGCTGATCCCGGCCATTGGCGATAGCGTGGCCGGTGGGCGCTACAGCTTCACGGACCCCGCTGCCCCCCAGGGTGCCGGCTACTGGCTTGAAGTAATCCACAGCGGCGGCGAGGCCGAGGAGTACGGGCCTGTGAGCACAACGCCGGGCACCGCCGGCCGCACCACCGTCTACCTGCCGCTCGTCACAAGGTAGGTGGGATTGTCTGGCCGCGCGCCGGATTCCGTGCTCTGGGGAATTCATATGGGTCGAAGCATGTGCGCTGCACATGCTTTGGCCCTACGCTATTCTGGTGGGGCGAGGTGTTTGCAAATGCCTTGGCCCTACGCTATCCTGCTATGATGGGGCTATGGGGCCCTGCGGCTCGTTTACAATTCTAGCCCGTAAAGCCCAGGAGCTTCAGCCCTGGGATATAAGGGCTTCATCCGCTTCAGCAGCTTTAGCCCCTCTTGACGGCGCCGAACATGCATGCTATACTACCGGTAGCGTATAGCACATGCACAAGTGAATGTTCTGGTGGTTGCAGCGCATAACGTCACTGGCGCGCTGCGTAAAACGTTTTGCCGAGCTCGTAAGCAATGGCTGTGGGGCGGCACAGCACGGGTGCAAGACCCTTGAAGCCCAACCGTTTACGCTGGGAGCCGTCACGGCCTGGAGTGCTCATGCCACTGCGCCTTCCACTCAAACATTTTGCCCTCGCGATCGGTGTGGCCCTGCTCCTCGGCCTCGCTGCGCCTGGCAGCGCCCCCGCCGCCCAGCCCGCCCCGGCCCCGCGCCTGCTCCGCTCCGACGCGGGCGGCGCCCTGATCGAGCTGCGCACCCCTGAGCTTCACGCCCAGAGCCTTGGCGCAGATGCCCTGCCCACCCTCGCCGGCGCCGCGCCCGACCCCGAGGCCGGCGGCCTGCCCGTTTTCTACGCCATTCTGGCCGCGCCCCCCGGCGCCACTCTCAGCCTTAGCACTCCCCAGGCCGACGTGCGCAGCCTGCCTCAGCGACTCGATCTCGCGCTGGCAGCCGAGCTCCAGACCACACCTGA
>JAYUYB010000311.1:0-4455 GCA_043752655.1 Chloroflexota bacterium | reverse complement strand
GCTGGCCCTGCGCCTTGGCCCGCTGGCCAACCTGCTGCTCGTGCCCCCGCTGCTGCTGGTGCTGCCCCTGGCGCTCACGCTGCTCGGCTTCTGGCGCGCAGAGGAGCGGGCGGCGCTGCGGGCGCTTGTGGCACGGGCCTGATGGCTTCGCTTGAGTAAGCTCCAGCAGGGTAGGGCTACGTCATGGTCGGGAGGCGGGCGCCCGCCTGCGCGGGCGGGGCCGGACGCGTCGGCGCAGGCCGACGCGCGGCCGCAGGCCCGGCCGCTGCGGTTTCAACCGCCGGGTGCTGGCAACCGCGCTGACCATGATGTATCCCTACCAGCAGGGGTTGACCAGGGACATATCAGGCGTATACTACCTGAGCTCTCATCCCCAGCTCATATTAAACGAAAGGAGCGCTGGCCCGGCGTTCACTAGGGTGTTGAAGCAGCGACAATTAGGAGGGTCTATGACTCGCTATTCCTGGCTCCGCATTGCACTTGTTGGCGTTGTGCTGGGCTCACTCGTGCTCGGCAGCGCCCACAGCCTGTGGGCGACAGCAACCCCCCAGAGCTACACCACCTCGAACGGTATCCTCCTCCAGGCGGGCGCCGCCCTGCCGATCTACCAGTTCTCTAGGGCGGCTATTACCCGCGCCGCTACCTCGGATGTGGCGGGCCGCTTCGGCACCTTCGAGCCTGTCGGCAACAGCGTGCCAGTGTTCGAGGACAGCTACCGCGGCCTGCCGCGCTTCACCACAGCCAACACGGCCACCGACTCGCTGCTCTCGCAGTTCACCGCCACCGGCGGCTACTTCGCCTACAACGTGCGCGACCTCGAAGACAACACGGTGCGCGACCCGGAGCTCAGCCTTAACAACGCGCGCTCGTTCGCCTGCTATTTTCTTATCTTCAATAACTTTGCCTCGCGCACGGGCGATGTCTACCTCGGTAACGGCGACTCCCTGCAGGGCGTGCAGACGCCGGACACGGGCGCCTGCCAGGACCCCTCGCCCTACACGGCCACGCTGATCAGGGGCACGGGCCTGGACGTCAAGCCCGGCAGCGAGCTCGACGCAATAGAAAACCTGGGCGTGGTGGTGCAGGTGCCGCTGAGCATGAACCAGTTCGGCAACACCCCCTCGATCCCGCTTGGCGGGCCGGGCGGGCACATCTCCATGCTCTTCCGCTCCACCAACTTTGACGATCTCGGCCCCACCCTCGACCCCGGCACCACCCCTGGGCTTGCCGCCGTCTCCATGCCCTTCTTCGACCGCCGCTTTAACTTCCTGCGAACCGCCCCCGCTGTGGACATGGAAAAGCTACGCAGCGAGGCCGTGCAGCGCATCAGGGCGATCTACCCCACCGCCAGACCGGAGGATGTGAAGGTGCCCACACCCGCCCTGATCTACATGGTGGGCGAGCCTGGCGTGCCACAGCGGGCCTTCGAGCCGATGCTGGAGTTCCAGGGCGCCACAGCCATCGTGAACGGCGAGACGGTGATCCTCAAGAGCTTTGTGCTGCCCGCCGTGGAGGGCGGTGCAGACGGCTTCGGCCCCAGCGTGCAGATCACGGGCCCGGCCAACGCCAGCAAGTTCACCCCTGGCACCCTCACCACGCTCAGCGGCAGCATCGGCGCTGGCACGGCGCCCTACACCTACACCTGGCAGCTCGATGATGGCACGCCCCTCGGCAACCCTACGGCCCTCCCCGCCGCAGGCAATGTGAGCGCCCAGGTGCGGCTGCCCGTGATCGCCAAAGACGCGGGGCCAGGCTCTGTGACCGTGATTCTCCACGTGGAGGACGCCGACGGCGCCCAGCGCGAGGCCCTGGTAAGCCTGAGCCCAACCGTGGTGCCCCAGGTCTACGCGCCGCTGCTGCGCAGCGCAGGTTCCACTACCGCCAACAGCAACGGGACGCCCGCAGCATCCGCCGCGCCCGGCGTCCCGTTGGCCGCCGTCAACTACCGCTTCGGCTCGGAGATGGCGTCGGACTACGCGCCCTTCGGCGTGTCTAACCCCGGCGATCTGCCAGGCGTGCCGCCCGACGTGAACGGGCTGCGCAATGGGCTGCGCAACTACGGCTGGGGCGAGCGCTTCTTCTGGTCTAACAGCGCTGTCTGGGAGCGCGACTGGCGCGACTGTAGCCTGGGTGGTTCGGACTGCACCTACGGCGTAGATCGCGCCGACCTGGTGTACTACTCCGGCCACGGCAGCGCTGGCGGGCTCAACCCCTCGAACACCAACTTCGACTCGGGCTTCTTCAACGGCACAAACGCGCGCTTCCAGAGCGTGCGCTGGGCCATGTTCTCCTCGTGCCAGACCCTGCGGGTAAGCTTCACCACGGCGCCAAACGAGCCGATCCGGCGCTGGCTGAACGCCTTCCAGGGCGCGCACATGCTGCTCGGCTTCAACAGCAACATGGGCGATGTAGCCTTCGGCGGGCCGCTGGTGGATAACATGCGTATCCCGTCCTTCCTCGGCATCATCGAGTTCCCCTGGGCGCAGCTCTCGATCCGCGCGGCCTGGGTGAAGACGGCCTTCGACATGAACGCAGGCAAGCCGGCCTACATCTACGCCACCAGCACCACGGTGAACCCCGCCGACAACAAGCTGCCCAAGGGCGGCGACCCGCTGCTGCCGCGGCCGTTCCCCGTCAACCATTACTACTGGGTCTGGTGGGAGTGCGCGGACATAGATCCCACTGACGGGCTGTGCCAGTTCTAGATGAGGCCCTCACCCCCAGCCCCCTCTCCCGTTCAGGGAGAGGGGGCTTCTGAAGCCGTCCTGATGCGGAATCCCGTCGCCCCTTGAGGGGAGAGAGGCCGGGGGCGAGGGCTATCAGTGGTATAGTGCGCAGTGGTAAAGAACCTGCGAGCCGCTACGAGTTGCCTGATGCTCGACCGTATCCTCACCGCCGCCGGCGTGCCCCACGTGGCGAGCCTGCGCCACCCACAGGCGGGCCGCCTGCGCTTCCACGTCCACAGTCGCACCGAGTCGTTTCGGGTTAGCGGCTATGGCGCCGAGCGCGAGGCCTGGGATCGCTTTCTGGCCCTGCTGCGCCCCGCCGATACGGTCTTTGATGTTGGGGCCGCCCTGGGTCTCTACGCCGTGGCCGCCGCCCGCCTCTGCCCGCGCGGCACAGTCTACGCCTTCGAGCCCGACCCGGCCACGCGCGCGCGCCTGAAGGCCAACGCCGCCCTTAATCGCCTCGCCAACCTGCACACCGTAGCCTGGGCCGTGGGCGACCGCGAAACCACTATGACGCTCTTCAGCGACGGCGCCGACGGCTTCGCGCCCTCGCTCGTGGCCCACGACGGGCCGGGCGCCCCGCGCGGCGAGCTGCCGGTGCCGGTGCGGCCCCTCGACGCCGCCCTTGCCGCAGGCGAGCTGCCCCGCCCCGATGTGATCAAGCTGGATGTGGAGGGGGCCGAGGGTATGGCCCTGCGCGGCGCCGCCCGCCTGCTCGCCGGGGCGTTCGGCCCGCCGCCGCGCGCCCTGTTTCTGGAGCTGCACCCGGCGATGCTGACCGCCCTTGGCGACAGCGCCGCCGACCTGCGCGCCACGCTCGCCGCGTCCAGCTACACCCTCGCCTGGGAGGAGGCCCGCAACGCCCAGGCGATCTGTCTTTATACCAGGAGTTAGGCCGTGCCGTTCTCCGAGCTGGCGTTGCTGCGCGCCTTCCCGTTCCGCGCCACGGTGCCCTTGCTGGTAGATGTGGGCGCCCACCAGGGCGGCTTCAGCGCCGCGTTTGCCCGGCGCGGCTGGAGCGTGCTCGCCTTCGAGCCCGAGCGCGAGAACCGCGCCGCCTGGCAGCGCGCCCTCGCCGCCTTCCCCAACGCCACCTGCCTGCCCCTCGCCGTCTCGGATGTGGATGGCGAGCACCTGCCATTCTACGTAAGCGCCGAGCACTACGGCATCCACGCGCTGCGCCCCTTCCACCCCAGCCACCGCCCCGCCTACAAGGTGGAGACGGTGCGCCTCGCCACGGCCCTGCGTGATCACGCCGCCCCGCCCGTGACCCTGCTGAAGCTTGATGTCGAGGGCGCCGACCTGCTCGCTCTGCGCGGCTTCGACTTCGCCGCGCAGCGGCCCGAGCTGGTGATGGCCGAGTATATGGACGAGCGCTCGCTGCCTACCTACGGCTACACCCACCACGCGATGGCCGCGCTCCTGGCCGCCCACGGCTACACGATCTACCTCTCCATGTGGGCGCCGATCACCAGTTACGCCCGCGCGGGCGAGGCTGGCGAGCCCCACAGCTGGCTCGGCCTGCGCCGCTACCCGCTGCCCCACGCCTCCGCCTGGGGCAACCTGATCGCCGTGCCCGCAGGGCGCGAGCCAGCGCTTGAGGGCGCGCTACGCCGCTGCCTGCTGCGCACGCGCCTGGTTGACGCCGCACGCCGCCTGCCTGGCGCCAGCCGCGCTGCCCAGTTGCTTCGAGGTCGCCGATGAGCGCACCTTTCCCGCCGCGCCC
>JAYUYB010000310.1:0-4457 GCA_043752655.1 Chloroflexota bacterium | reverse complement strand
CAGAATCGCCTCGATCGGCTCCACCTCGTCCAGCGACACAGGCGCGCCGGCAGGCATCAGCTCCAGCAGATCGCGCGGCTCGGTGGCGGCGCGACTCTGCACCAGCTCGGCGTAGGTGCTATAGGCCGCGTAGCCCTCCGCGCTCACGCCCGGGCCGTGGCTATCGCCGTTAAGCGCGTGGGGGCCTTGCACCGCCTTGTGCAGCGCATGAACCACAGCAGGGCTAAAGCTGTGGTACTCGCCGTCCTTCTTGAACTTGTAGAAGCCGGGGTTAGGAAGTGCTGCGTGCTGCGTACTGCGTGCTGAGTAAGCCCGCTCGTGGCGCGCGCGCACGTCGGCCTCTAGCTTGGTAAAGCCAACCCCGCCGATGCGCGAGGGCGTGCCGGTGAAGCAGGCCTCCACCAGCGCCTGGTCGAGGCCAAGCGCCTCGAAGATCTGGGCGCCGCAGTAGCTATCGAGCGACGAGATGCCCATCTTCGACATCACCTTGAGCAGGCCCTTCTCCAGCGCGTGTACCAGATGATGCTCGGCCTCATCGGCCAGGGTGAGCGAGCGCGCATCGTTTGTGGTCAGGCTCAGCTCTTTTGCGCTGTCTCTGGCGCCGTTCACAAGCCCGCGCTGCTTCACCGCGTCGCGATCCACCGCGAGCTGCCGCACGCTGGCGAGGGCCAGGTAAGGATTCACCGCCTCGGCGCCGTAGCCGATCATGCACGCGAGATGGTGTACCTCGCGCACGTCGCCCGTCTCGGCGAGCAGTGAGCAGAGCGTGCGCAGGCCGGTGCGGATCATGTGGTGGTGAACGGCGCTCACCGCCAGGAGGGCTGGGATCGGCGCATGCTCCGCGTCCACGCCCCGGTCGCTCACGATCAGCACCGTGGCCCCGGCGCGCACGGCCACCTCGGCCGCCGCACACAGGCGCGCAACGGCGGCCTCCAGGCGCTCGCCACTCGGCAGCAGCGCCGCAACCGTGGCCGTGGCGATCAGCGGATCAGCGTTGGCGCGCAGGGCGGCGAGCTGGGCGTCGGTGAGCACGGGCGAGCTAAGCTGGAGCAGATGGGCGTGCTCGGGCGTCTCGGCGAGCAGGTTGCGGCGCCGGCCCACAGCCACGCTCAGCGACATCACCAGATCCTCGCGCAGCGAGTCGATCGGCGGGTTCGTCACCTCGGCGAAGCGCTGCTTGAAGTACTGAAACAGCGGCCTGCCAAGCTCCAGCTCGGAGAGCACGGCGGTCGGCGTGTCGTCGCCCATCGAGCCCGTGGGCTCCTGGCCGGTTGAGGCCATGGGCTTCAGCACCACGTTTAGCTCCTCCGAGGTGTAGCCGAAGGCCATCTGCTGAGTGCTGAGTGCTGAGTGCTGAGTGCTGAGTACGCCGGGCATAGTGCTGAGTGCTTGGGCGCTCGACTCAGCACTCAGCACTTTCGACTCAGCACTGCCGAGCGGAGCGAGGCTCTTGAGGTGCTGGCCCAACCAGGCCTCGTACGGTCGCAGATCGGCCAGATATTCCTTCACGTCCTCGTCGGTGTAGAAGCGGCCAGCTTGCGTATCCACGGCGATCATCTGGCCGGGGCCGAGCTTGCCCTTATGGACAATGCGGGCCTCGTCGATCTGCACGGCGCCGACCTCGGAGCCGCAGATCACCAGGCCGTCATCGGTGACAACATAGCGCGCCGGGCGCAGGCCGTTGCGGTCGAGCGCGGTGCCCACCACGCGGCCATCGGAGAAGGTGAGGGCGGCCGGGCCGTCCCATGGCTCCATCAGGCAGGCGTGATATTTGTAGAAGGCCTTAAGGGCCGGGCTGATGTCGGGCACCTTCTCCCAGGCCTCGGGCACGAGCATGGCCAGGGCGTGGCGAATATCGCGCCCACTCATTACCAGCAACTCCAGGGCGTTGTCGAGCATGGCCGAGTCGGAGCCGCTCTCGTCCAGCACGGGGGTAAGCGCCGGGGGTGCGCCTGGCGTGTTGGGCGGCAGGAAATCTGCGGGCAGCACAAGGTTGGCGTGGCGGGCGCGCATCCAGTTAGCATTGCCCTGCACCGTGTTGATCTCGCCGTTGTGCGAGAGCATGCGGAAGGGCTGAGCCCGCTCCCAGGTGGGGAAGGTGTTGGTGGAGTAGCGCTGGTGGTACACGGCGAGCGCCGTGACAAAGGCGGGGTCGCGCAGGTCGGTGTAGAAGTCCGCAAGGTTGGTGCCGAGCAGCAGGCCCTTATAGACCACGGTACAACAGGAGAGCGAGGGCACGTAGGCCGCGAGCTGCTGCGCGCTGAAGGCGGCCTCGATGGCCTTACGGGCCACAAACAGCGTCCGCTCGCAGGCGGCCTCGTCGAGGCTGGCGGGGCGCGCAAGGATAGCCTGGCACATGAAGGGCATTGCGTCGCGGGCGCGCTGGCCAAGGACCTCCAGGTTCACGGGCACGTCGCGCCAGGCCAGGAGCGGCAGCTTGCGCTCGGCGAGCTGCTGGGCGATAATCGCGCAGGCCCGCTCACGCTCGTCGGCGGCCTGGGGCAGGAAGAACATGCCGAGGGCGAGCGCGTCGGGGCTGGGAGCGGCGATGCCCTGAGCGGCCAGCTCGCGCAGCAGTAGCTGGCGCGGAAGCTGGGCCAGCACCCCGGCCCCATCGCCCGTCTTGGCATCGGCGGCCACGGCGCCACGATGCTCCAGGTTGCTGAGGGCCTCAAGGGCCATCGCCAGGATCGCGTGGCTGGGGCGCCCATCGATGCGGGCGACAAAGCCGATCCCGCAGGCATCATGCTCGAAGCGGGGGTCGTAGAGGCCGCGGGCGTCACGCGCTGGGAGTTGCATCGCTAATCACCTTACACAGCTTTAAGAGAAATGGCAGGCGCCCGCCGCGCCCTCAGAGCGCTGAGGGAGGGGCGAGCGCCATTGTCGCGTGTTGGCCGCCGGGGCAGCGTATGGAGAAACGGCCCCCAGGGCGCAACAGCGCGCCGATGGAGGCGAGACAGATAGAGCGCGGGCAGTGAGGGCGCCCCTGATTAGGGGAGTTTGAACCGAAGTGGTGCGAAAAAAGCGCCCCTGTGCTCATCCATTGAGCGTCAGGCGGCGTCGTTACGCACCGTGTACAGAAGGTTAAAACGTAATGAGTATTGCCTCGTACTATACTATGCTGCCCAACTTCTGTCAAGGCATTTTGTGCATATGATCCAAGGGCAGGCGCCCGTGGTAAAATAGCGGCCCATGAAACCGCCCCGCATCGCCTACTGCTCGCCCGTCAACCCGGCGCCCTCGGGCATCGCCGACTACTCCGAGGAGCTGCTGCCCTATCTGGGGCAGTACGCCGAGCTCACCCTGTTCGTGGAGGATGGGCTGCGCCCCAGCAACCCGCAGCTGGCGGCGCACATGGAGGTGCTGCCCCTGCGTCGGCTGGCGCGTGAGCTACGGCGCCGCCCGTACGACGGGATCGTCTACCACATGGGCAACAGCCCCGCCCACGCCGGGATCTGGCGGGCGGCGCAGCGCATCCCCGGCGTGATCGTGCTGCATGAGTTTGTGCTGCACCACTTTATGCTCTGGTACGCCGCCAACGCCCAGCGCGATATTCAGATCTATGTGCGGGCCATGGGCGAGCGCTATGGCGCGCCCGGCGCCCACATGGCCCAGCTGATGATCCGCTCGCGCTTTACGGACGCCGCCTTCGACTTCCCCTGCTGCGAGCCGGTCCTCGCCGCTGCCCACGGCCTGATCGCCCACAGCCGCTACGTTGCCGCGCGCGCCGCCGCCATTCGTCCCGAGCTGCCCACCGCTGTGGTGCCCATGGGCGTGCCGCTGCCGCCGCCCATCCCCCGCGCCGCCGCCCGCGCCCGCCTCGGCCTGCCCTCTGGCGCCTTCCTGCTCGCCAGCTTCGGCCATATCAACGCCTGGAAGCGCGTGGAGCCAACGCTGCGCGCCCTCGCCGCCCTGCGCGCCGACGGCGTGGACGCGCGCTACACCCTGGTGGGCAGCGTCTCGCCCAACTACGATCTTGGCGGCCTGATCGCCCGCAGCCGCCTCGGCGACGCCGTGAGCATTACTGGCTACGTGCCGCGCGCCGCCTTCGAGGATCACGTGGCCGCCGCCGACCTCTGCGTGAACCTGCGCCACCCCACCGGCGGCGAGACCAGCGCGAGCCTGCTCCGGCTGCTCGGCGCCGGGCGCCCCACCCTGGTGAGCGCCGTGGGCGCATTTGCCGAGCTGCCCCCTGGCGTGGTCGCCCAGGTAGACCCTGGCCCCGCCGAGGGCGATCAGATCCTCGCTTACTGCCAGCTGCTGCTCGCCCGCCCCGAGCTCGCCACAGCCCTCGGCGCCCAGGCGCGGGCCTTCGTGGCCGCCGAGCACAGCCTCGACCAGGCGGCCCAGGGCTACGCGCGCTTCCTGGCGCAGCTCTACGGCTGGCCCGCCGTGCGCCGCTACCGCGACACGCCACTCTGGGATGTGGAGGCGGAGCAGCTCGCCGCTCCACCCTC
>JAYUYB010000309.1:0-1659 GCA_043752655.1 Chloroflexota bacterium | reverse complement strand
CGTTAGACAAAGCGGGCGCCTACGGGCTTCAGGGCGAGGGCCGGGCGCTTGTGCGCAGCGTGCGCGGCAGCTACACAGCCGTGGTGGGCCTGCCGCTCACTGAGACACGGCGCATGCTCATGGCCGCCGGGATCGTCGGGCTGGGCGACCCCGCCGCCACCTACCAGCGCTGGCTCCAGAGCTACGGAAAGGAACCGCTGCCATGTCCCCCAACAGCTCCATAAAGCTGCTGATCGTCGACGACCACCCGCTCTTCCGCCAGGGGGTGCGCTGGGCCCTGGCCGACGAGGACGATATCACCATTATCGGCGAGGCGGCGAGCGGCGAGGCGGCCCTCGAGTGGCTGACGAGCGTAGACTCGGCCCACGAGCCGAACGCCATGCTGGTAGATCTCAACCTGCCCGGCATCAGCGGGCTCGACCTTACACGCCAGGTGCGCCGCCAGTATCCCAGCCTCGGCGTGGTGATGCTGAGCATGCACGAGAGCGACGAGCAGGCCTTCAACGCCCTGCGCGCCGGCGCGGCCGCCTACCGCTCCAAGGACGTAAAGCCCCAGGCTTTAGTCGAGATCCTGCGCCGCGTTGCCCGCGGCGAGTATGTGATCAACGATGTGGTGCTGGAGGAGCCCCGCGTGGCCAGCCGCGTGCTCACGCAGTTCCGCAACCTGCCCCAGGCGCTCTCCACCACCCCCGAGGCCGCAGACTTCCCGATCTTCACACCCCTGAGCGACCGCGAGATCGAGGTGCTGGAGCGCATCGCCGCCAGCGGCAGCAACAAAGAGATCGCCGACTCGCTGGGTATCAGCACCCAGACGGTGAAGAACCATATCTCCTCGATCCTGCGCAAGCTCTCGCTGAACGACCGCACCCAGGCCGTGCTCTTCGCCCTGCGCCGTGGCTGGATCGAGACGCCCACTCAGATCCGCGGCGGCGGCGGCGATAGCGAGGAGTGACGGGGAGACGGGGAGACAAGGAGAATCGCTCGCTGCGCTCGCTCGGGAGACAAGGAGACAAGGAGCGCCTAACGGCATGCAGGGGCGGTCTCCTTGTCTCCTTGTCTCCTTGTCTCCTCGTCACCTCGTCACCCCGCCAGCGCCTGCCAGAACCGCCGCCCGTACTGCACAAACGAGAGTGAGAACGGCACGAGGGCCAGGTAGAGCACTGGCCGACCAGTGCGCGGGCCATCGGCGAGGTAGAGCAGGGCCGCCAGGGCGAGCATGGCAGTGGTAAGCTTGCCGGCGCTTGCCGCCGTAGCCACATGGGCGCGGCGCCGCAGCATCAGCACCGCGCCGGCGAGGATGCCCAAGTCACGGAAGAGCAGCAGGCCTGTGACCCACCAGGGGAAACCGCGCGTCTGCGACAGAATGATGGCCGAGCCATCGAGCAGCAGCTTGTCGGAGATCGGGTCGAGCAGCTCGCCCAGGCGCGAGACCTCGCCACGCGAGCGGGCGATTGGCCCGTCCACAGCGTCGGTGACCATCGCAAGCGCGAGGCATAGCATAGCCATGCGCCGCCGCTCGGGCCGACGCAGGCAGGCGAGCGTCGGCGCAACGAGCAGCAGGCGGCTGATCGTGAGCAGGTTGGAGGGATAGAGCAGCTCGCGCGGCTCGATCAGCATTGGCAGATCACGCAGCCGCATCGCGCGCTCCTCTCTCGCTGG
>JAYUYB010000308.1:0-4468 GCA_043752655.1 Chloroflexota bacterium | reverse complement strand
CGAAGCGGGCGAGCCCAGGCGGGCGCTCCTCCAGCGAGCCGCCACGGCCGAACCAGTCGCACCAGTCGAGCACGAGCGGGGTGCCGGACGCGTGGGCGGCGAGGGCGGGGGCGAGCACGGTGGGGCGGCACTCGAAGGCGTGGACGAGATCGTAGCGGGCGCCGCGCATAAGCAGCGTGCGCGCCAGGGCGGCCCAGGGGTCCCAGCCCGAGCGCAGGCTGCCCTGGAGCATGTCGGGGGCGGCCACGAGGGCGAGGTGGCCGTGCTCCTCCTGGCGCAGCGCGAAGCGGCGGCGCGCGGCGGGGGCGGTGTAAATCAGGGTGCAGCGGTGGCCGCGCCGGGCGAGCTGGCGGGCGAACTGATAGGCCCGAAAGTAGGTGCCGCGCTCGGGGAGATTGAAGACCAGTAGGGCGATGTGTAGGCTCATAGCCGATAGCCGATAGCCGATAGCCGGGCGGCGGCGTGGCGCTACCGTCCACCGTCTGTGTTACTGCCCTGAGATCGGCACCGTGGTTGTGAAGAGGGCGAGATACTCGGAGACCTGGTCGCTCAGGCCGCTTTGGGTGCGCCCGCCAACCAGGTAGATGCGGCTATTGCCGCTGTTACCGAGCAGCTGGGCGCGCACGCCGCTGGTGGCGGGGTCGAAGGGCAGCGGCGGAGTGGTCTGCCAGGCGTCGCGGGCGCTGCTGTAGCTAAGGGCATCCTGGCCCCCACCGAGCACAAAGAAGCGGTCGTTGGCGCTGGCCACGGCTATACGGCTGCGCGGGGCGGGCAGCGGGGCGCGGATTGTCCAGGGGTTGCCTGGGGCCTCGTCGGCGGGGGTGTAGCGCTCGTGGCGCGTGAGCAGCCCGTCGCTGTTCTCGCCGCCAATCAGGAAGATCTGATCGTCGAGCGTGGCGGCGCCCGCGTCGGCGCGCGGCACACTCATCGGCGTAAGCTCGTCCCATTTGTCGGTGTCGGGCGTGTAGCGCCAGACCTGCTTCGTGAAGGTCTTGCGGTCGTCCCAGCCGCCAAAGAGGTAGAGCTTGCCCTCGACGGCGGCCAGAGCGTAGCGGCTGCGTGGTTCTGGCAACGACTCGCGGGGCGTCCATGTATCGAGCTGCGGGTCGTAGACCTCGAAGACGTTGGTGATCGCGCCATCGGCGGTGCGGCCGCCGGGGACATAGATCTTGCCGCCGATCACGACCGCCTGCACATCGGCGACGGGTGTAGGCTTTGGGGTGTAGGAGGACCAGATCCCGCCGGCAACCGGGTCGTAGCGCAGCACGTCGGCGCTCACCCCCTTGGGATGCTCGCCGCCAATGCTGTAGAGATAGCTTGTTCCGCCGAGGTTGACAGCGGCGAGGGCGCCATCGGCGCGCGGGGCGGGCAGGGGCGTAAGCACGCGCCAGCGCTCGCTCTGATCGGGTAGCTCGGCGCCTGCGACAGCCGTGGGGGCGACGGGGGATGGCGTTGGGCGGAGCAGCACGACGATCAGCGCACCCACGGCCAAGAGCGTCACCAGGGCAAGGCCGAGCACGAGCGGGTTGAATGTAACAGGCGATGACAGGGTGGCAGGCGGTGACAGGGTGGCAGGCGGTGACAGGGTGACAGGCGGTGACAGGGTGACCGGGTGAGGTGGCTCGGGCAGGGTTGTGGACAGCTCGGTAGGGACAGATGCCGGATCGGCAGGCGGTTCGGCAGACAGCGGCTGGAGCTGTTCGGCGGGCAGGGGTGGGAGCGGCGCATCTTCGGGCTCGTCGGCGATGGCAATGGGGCTGACGGCACGCTCGACGCTGACCAGGCCGGAGCGCACGGCGTAGATCGTGGCCTCGGTGCGGGAGACGACGCCGAGCTTGCCGAAGATATTGCGCAGGTGCACCTTGACGGTGTTGATGCTGATGTTGAGCTGCTGCGCGATCTGCTGATTGGTGGCGCCGGTGGCCACCAGGCGCAGGATGTCGCGCTCACGCTCGCTGATCTGAGACTCTTCGGTCATATTGCAGATTGCAGATTGCAGATTGAGCCGCAGCCGAGTGGCGCAGGCTAGGCGATCATAGTATACCATTTTGCATTTTGCATTGCCCTTACGATCCGACCGCAAGAATGGTGACGCCGTCCTTGCTGTAGAGCGTTGTGAAGCCAGGCAGGGCGGCGAATGGCTCGGGGCGCAGCGGGCCAGGCTTGGCACCAAAATACAGGTAGCCGATCCCGTCGCGGCGGAGCATAGCGACAATCGCCTGCTCGTCGCCGGGCTTGTACTCGGCCACGAGCTTAGAGCGGGCGATGCTGGCCTGGACGTAGTTGGGCGGGCCGTGGGTGAAGAGCACGAGAGGCGTGCTAACCCAGCGGCCTGCGAGCGGGAGCAGCCACCAGCCGCCGTCGGTGGCGCGGCTGGCGGCGCCGAGCCAGGGGGCGGCGTTGATCAGGAAGCGGGCGTTTGGCGGCGTGTTTGCGGCGACCCACTCGATGGCGGCGCGGTCGGCGGGCGTGGCGAGCACCGTGTTCTCGTTGACCACGCTGCGCAGCTGCCAGGCGCCCCAGAGGGCGAGGGCGACCACCAGGGTGACTGCGAGGGGTGGGGCGGCGTGGCGCAGGGCGGGGGCAGGCGCGCGCGCGGCGGCGCTGTAGAGGCTGGCGACGCCGCCGCCGATGGCTGCGCTGAAGGGCAGGAACAGGCTGATGACCACGGCGTCGTTGTTGATCAGCCAGGTGGAGGGCAGCTGGAGCAGCAGCGGGGCGAGCAGCAGGCAGCCGAGCCCGGCGAGGATGCCTGCGGGCGCGCGGGCGGGGAGGCTGCGCAGAAGCAGGGCGACGCCGCACAGGGGCACGAGGTAGCCGAGCAGGCGCGGGTTGGCGAGCAGCAGCAGGCCGCCGATCCAGAGCGGCAGGGTGGCGGCGGCGGGGGCGCGGCGCCAGAGGCCCCAGAGCAGCGCGAGCAGCGCGAGGGCGGCAAGCCAGCGGTTGAGGCCCACCCAGAGGATCGCGAGGTTCAGCGCGTCGTAGCCGCCCTCCAGCACCAGGCTGCCGGGGCGGGCCACGGCAGGGAGCAAGGCGCGGCGCACGAGCATCAGCAGCCAGGGCGCGGAGAGCAGCGCGGCGCCGATTGCGGCCAGGACGGCACATAGGACGCGCTCGCGCACGGCGGGCCATGGCTGGGCGACGGCCCAGACCAGGCTCTGCGCCGCCAGGAGTGCCAAGGCAAAGGCCAGCACGCGCACGTGGATCAGGCTGAGCCCGGCGAGCAGCACGGCGCCTATTGCCCAGTGGGGCCAGGCAGCGCGCCCACCGTCCAGGCCGCGCGCCCAGACCAGGGCGAGGCCGGGGAGCAGCAGCAGGCCGGTGAGCTGGGTGTAGCGGCCCCAAGAGAGGTAGTAGGCGGGCATGAGCGAGATCAGGCCGGCCACGAGGGCCGCGCCGATGGCGGCCGATGGCCGTCGCCAGAGCACGAGGGCGAGGGCGCCGGCCAGGGGCGCGTGGAGCGCGTTGAGCACCTGGCCGGACCAGAGCATGGCCTCGGCCAGCCCCAGGCCGCTGAGCCGCAGCGCGGAAGCGACGAAGACGTGGTAGCCCCAGTGGTAGGGCAGGTTTTCCACCGGCATGTAGGGCGCGAGCGAGCTGGGGGCGCGGCCAGTCTCGGCGGCGATGCGGATCAGCAATGCGTGGTGCACAGAGTCGACCCAGGGCGGCAGGGCGAGATCCTTGATCTGCTCGAAGCGCGTCCAGAATGTGAGGCCGATGATGAGCGCAAGGAGCAGCCAGGGGACGGGGGACGGGGGACGGGGGACGGGGGACGAGGGACTCCTGAGATCAATCCACACGGCGCCGAGGGCAGAGAGGCCGAGGAGAAGTGCGAGGAGATTGAGCAGTGGGTCGGAGAGGCTTACGCCAAGGGGCCAGAGCCACTGGTAGAGCAGAGCGACGAGGCTGAGGCTGGCGCCGACCCAGAGGGCGAAGCGGGCAAGGGGGTGGGAGCGGGGGCGGGGGAGGCTGCGCTCGAGCAGGTAGCCGGGGGCGAGGCCGAGCAGCGCCAGCACCAGCGACAGGCGGGCGGGTGGGCCGGCGATCCAGGCGGCGCCGGCGCAGACGAGGGCGGCAAGCAGCAGGCGGCGGGCTGGGGTCAAATCGGTGATCAGAAGTTTATCCGCAGATGACGCAGATGACGCAGATTTCCGCGCAATTGGACGCGGCCAGAAATGGGCCGGAAATCTGCGTCATCTGCGGACAAAAACGCCCGGTTCATAGACAATGCATCAGCCCTGCTGTGGATTATACCTGCGGGGCGCGGCCAGCCGGGGTCTGCTACAATGCGTGCTGCTGCCTTCGCGCGTGGCTGGGGACAACTGTTGAGCAAACTTCTCGTCCTGCTGGCCCTTGCCCTCGCGCTTTTGCCGAGCCCAAGGCAGACCGCCGCGCAGGCCGCGATCACGCTGGAGGTGACGCCGGCCTTCGAGGGCAACTACGCCCCAGACCGCTGGCTGCCGCTCTC
>JAYUYB010000307.1:0-1669 GCA_043752655.1 Chloroflexota bacterium | reverse complement strand
CCGGCCTGGCCGCCGTGGCCGCCGAGCAGCTCGCCGAGCTGGTGATCGCCTATGAGCCGATCTGGGCCATTGGCACGGGCGATACCGCCACCGCCGCTGATGCCCAGGCCATGCACCTGGCGATCCGGACCACGCTCGCGGAGCTGTACAGCGATGCGCTCGCCCAGAGCGTACGCATCCAGTATGGCGGCAGCGTGAAGCCCGACAATGTGGACGAGCTAATGGCCCAGCCCGACATCGACGGCGCCCTGGTGGGCGGCGCCTCGCTGAAGGCCGATAGCTTCTTGCGGATTGTGCATTTTCAGTAGCCGCCCGCTGGTCTCGTCTATCAGGAGGCAGGTGCAAGCTGGCAGGACTCAGGGATGACCCGTTGGTCGCCTGGCTCCCGCTGCCTTGCGCCTGCCTCTCGCCGTCTCTACGGAGCACCCATGACCGAAGTGCTGATCATTTTGGCCTTGTCGCTGGCCAACGGAATTTTCGCCGGGACGGAGCTCGCCATGGTCTCGGCGCGGCGCGGCCGCCTGGAGCAGCGGGCCGCCGACGGCGACAAGGGGGCCGTCGTCGCCCTCCAGCTCCAGGAGGATCCCGACCGCTTCCTGGCCGCCGTGCAGGTGGGCATCACCCTGATCGGCACGCTCTCCGGCGTGTTCGCAGGCGCTACCCTGGCCGACCGACTCGCACCAGCGCTGGCCGACTTCCCATACATTGGCGGCGCCGCAGCCGAGGGCGTGGCGCAGTTTCTCGTGGTGCTATTCGTAACGTACACATCGCTGGTGCTGGGTGAGTTGGTGCCTAAGCGGGCCGCTCTTCAGAGCGCTGAAGCGATCGCCTCGTTCATGGCCCGCCCAATGCACGTCATCGCCCGCTTCAGCACGCCGGTGATCTGGGTGCTTACCTTCTCGTCAAATGTAATTCTGCGTCTGATCGGGCGCGGCAATGTGCCCGAGGAGCGCGTGACAGAAGAGGACATCAAGGCGCTGGTGCGCGAGGGCGCCGAGGGCGGCGGCGTGGAGCCACAGGAGCGGGAGTTTATCGAGAGCATCTTCAACTTCAGCGATCGGGCGGTGCGCAATATTATGACCCAGCGCCGTGATGTGGAGATGGTCGAGGCCGACTCGACGCTTGGCGGCGTGCTCGACGAGCTGCTGGAGAGCGGCTACTCGCGCTTTCCTGTCTACGAGAACTCGCCAGACCAGGTGATCGGCACGGTGCATGTGCGCGATCTGCTGGTGCTCTACCGCAGCCAGGGCGAGGGCGCCAAAGTGCGCGAGGCGCTCTCGCCGCCAGTGTACGTGCCCGAGAACAGCCGCGCCTCGGCGCTGCTGCCCACCTTCCGCAAGAGCCGCCGCCATATGGCGATTGTGGTGAGCGAGCTCGGCGGGATCGAGGGCGTGGTGACGCTGGAGGATGTGCTGGAGGAGATCGTCGGCGAGATCGATGACGAGTTCGACGAAGCCTCGGTGCCGTCGGTAGTGCGCCGCGAGGACGGCTCGCTACTGGTTGAGGGGGCGCTCTCGGTGGACGAAGTGAGACGCCTGCTTGAAGTGGATGAGCTGCCGAACGAGGCGACCTATCGCTTCGATACCCTGGCCGGCTTCGTGATCAGCCTGCTCGGACACATCCCCAAGGTTGGCGAGGTGGTGCGCTGGTCCCGCTGGCGCTTCGAGGT
>JAYUYB010000306.1:0-10644 GCA_043752655.1 Chloroflexota bacterium | reverse complement strand
AAACAGCTGGTTCGCGGCCCAGCGCTACGATCTCGACGCCTGGGTGGCGGGCAGCCCGCTGGTTGCGGTGCGCCTCGCGGGCGCAGCCTGACGAGCTGATCCACCGTGGCACGGCGCGTGCTATATATGGGGCCAGAGTACAACAAGATGATGATCGCGGTGGTCATCATCACGGCAAGAGGAATAAGCCGGAAGTCTGCACGCCGCCCTCTTTGATCCCCGTGAAGACCCCAGCCCGCCGTAAGGCGGGCTTGCTTCATGTGGCATTGTAGTATTAGTTGCGCGGGGCGAGTCGCGCCATCAAATCGTGAACGATGCCCCTGATCTCCAGCAAGTCGCTGGCGGCAGGGTTCTCGCGGGCGTAGCGCTCCAGATCCTCGACGGCGGCGTGGATGCGCCCAAGGCGCAGGCGCAGCAGCCCCCGATCGCGCAGCTCACCGGGGTCACTCAGTTCGAGCAGCATCAGGCGCTCGACGGCGGCCAGCGTAAGCGGGGCATCGTCGCGGGCCAGATGGGTCTGCTTGAGGTTACGCAGGATGCGGGCGAGGATGGCGGCCCGCGTTGGCGGCGCCATGAGCATGGTGCTAAGCTCGGGGCTGAGCTCGCCGTAGAAGCTAGCGATCTGGCGCTCGCAGTCGGCGAGGCTCCAGAGCACGCCGCCGAACGGGTCAATGTAGAGGTCGCCGGTCGCATCGGCGAGGCGCACCAGGAAGTGGCCAGGCAAAGCCAGCCCAAGAAGCGGGAGCCCAAGGCGCCAGCCAACCTCCAGGTAGATCAGCGAGAGCAGGATCGGCAGGCCAGTCCGCCGCTCGATGGCCTGGTCGAGGTAGCTGTTGGCGGGATCGGGCTGCTGGTAGCAGCGGGGATCGCCGTGAAAGCCAAGCTGCTCAAAAAGCATAGCGTTGAGGGCCGCGACGCGGGCCTGGGGGCTTGTTGCGGCCCGCACGGTGGGGCTCGCTGCGGCTGCGAGGCTGTCAAGCTGGGCCAGGGCTGCGCGCGGCTCTGGGCCGCCCTGATCCTCCCAGGCGATAGCGAGGGCTGCCTCGGCTAGGGGGAGCTGAGAGTCGGGCCTGCGGATCAGCTCGGCGAAGAGACGCCGCGCCTGCGAGAGCTGCTGCATGGCCTCGATTGTACGCCACAACGCGCCTGGGCGCAAAAGTGCGCGAACCGTCTGGAGCGCGAACGGCGCGAAGGAGTACGAAGGGCGCGAAACGCCAAACCGCACGCGCGTGGCCGGGTTCGCGGTTGTGCGCAGCGGTTCGCGCCGTTCGTGCTCCAGATGGTTTGGGGTTCGCCACAACGCGCCCCGGCGCAAAAGCTACTCCATCATGGCGAAGGCCGCCGCGCCATAGAGCCCGGCCTTGGTATTCAGAATAACATGTACCGGCGTGCGCTCCATCAACTCGCGGAAGCGACCCTTGTTCTGCATGGCGCTCAGGAAGCGCTCGCCGCGCAGCTGGGGTAGCAGCCGGGGCGGGATGCCGCCGCCAAGGTAGACGCCGCCGGTGGCCAGCACCTTGAGCGCCAGGTTGCCCGCCTCGCTGCCCAAGATGCCGAGGAAGCAGTCGAGCGTGGCCGCGCACACGGGGCATGGCGACGATGGGTTGAGCGCGCCCGCCACGATCACGGGCGTTGGGTCGTCGGCGACGGCGATCTGCGCGGCCACGCTGGGGGTCTCGCGCTTAAGCACGCGGTCGCGGAAGAAGGCGTAGATGTTAGGGATGCCGAGGCCGGAGCAGACGCGCTCGTAGCTCACGTGGTTGTGCTGCTCCAGCATGTATTGCAGCAGGTCGGCCTCGGTGGGCGTGGTGGGCGCGAAGCTAGAGTGGCCGCCCTCGGAGGGGTGGGCGAGGTAGCGGCCCCGGTCGTAGGTAAGAAAGGCCTCGCCGAGGCCGGTGCCGGGCGCGATCACACCGATAGCGCCGCCCGCCACCGGGTCGCCAGCATTGAGCGTCTCCAAGTCGTCGGCGTCCAGGTAGGGCACGGCCTGGGCCACAGCTTTCAGATCGTTGATCAGGTAGACCGTGGGGATGCCGAGGTCGGCGGCGATGGTGGCGGTGTCGATTACCCAGGGCAGGTTGGTGATCTCGGCGCGGCCCTCCACGACGGGCCCGGCTACGCCGAAGCACGCCACCTGGAGTTGGCCGGGGTGAGCGGCCAGGAACTCGTGGAGGATCGCCTCGAGGCTGGGGTACTTCGTGCTGGGAAAGCTTTGCTCCACCAGGGGCATGTGCGGCCCAGACTCTGGGGAGAAGAGGGCCACGGCGGTCTTCGTGCCGCCAATGTCGCCTGCAAGGATCATATGCGCCTCGGTGAACTAGACCGGTGGGAGAGCCGCTATTATAACAGGCAGACAAGGAGACAAGGAGACAAGGAGACAAGGAGACAAGGAGACAAGGAGACAGCGCGTTGTCGCCGTGAGGCGCTCCCGGTCTCCTTGTCTCCTTGTCTAGGCTCCTAGGGCTGCCTGAAGCGCGGCGATGGCGGCGGCCACCGGCCTGCCAGGGGCGTAGATCGCGGAGCCGACCACGGCCACTGTCGCGCCGGCGTCGTGAGCGGCGGCAATGGTTTGCGCGTTCACCCCGCCGTCCACCTGGAGCTCCACGTTGGGCAGGCCGCGCGCGCCGAGCTCGTGGCGCAGCTGCGCCAGCTTCGCCAGGCTGCCGGGGATGAACGACTGGCCGCCGAAGCCGGGGTTGACGCTCATCACCAGAACAAGATCCAGATCGGGGAGGATCGCCTCAAGGGCGCCCACAGGCGTGGCCGGGTTGAGCGCGGCGCCCGCCTGCTTGCCCAGCGCCTTGATCGCCTGCACAGTGCGGTGCAGGTGTGGGCTGGCCTCTACGTGGACCGTCATGCGGTCGCAGCCGGCGGCGGCGTACTCCTCCAGGTAGCGCTCGGGCTCCAGGATCATCAGGTGGGCATCGATAATGGCGCCGTAGCGATCGGCGAGCGGGCGCAGGGCGCGCACTACCAGCGGCCCGAAGCTCAGGTTGGGCACAAAGCGGCCGTCCATCACATCGAGGTGCAGCCAGCGAATGCCTGCGGCAAAGGCGGCCTCCACCTCGGTGCCAAGGCGCGTGAAGTCGGCGGTGAGGATCGAGGGTGCGATTTTCATGATGCCTTGATATGGCGAATGCCATCCGCGCCTGCTACGAACAGATCGGTGGCGAGGCCAAGGAAGAGGCCGTGCTCGACGATGCCGGCCCGACGTTCGAGGCGAGCGGCCAGGGCTTCGGGGTCGGCGATCGGGCCGAAGGCACAGTCGAGAATAAAGTTGCCCTGGTCGGTGAGGTAGGGCACGCCGTCGGGGGTGCGGCGCAGGCTCACCGTGGCGCCAAGGCTGGCGAGGAAGCGGGCGGTGGCGCCCCAGCCAAACTGCACGCTCTCCACGGGCAGCGCGAAGCTGCTGCCGAGGGCCGGCGAGAGCTTGGCGGCGTCTACCACGATCACCTCGCGGCGGCTGGCCTGGGCCACCATCTTCTCGCGCAGCAGGGCGCCGCCGCCGCCCTTGATCAAATTCATACGTGGGTCCACCTCGTCGGCGCCGTCGATCGTCAGATCCAGCTCGGGCCGCTCATCCAGGGTGGCGAGCGGGATACCGAGGCGGCGCGCCTCTGCCTCCACGCGGGCGGCGCAGGGCACGCCGACGATGTCGCGCAGCGTGCCGTCCTGGAGCAGCGCGCCCAGGCGGCGCACGGCGTAGATCGCGGTGCTGCCCACGCCGAGGCCCACCACCATCCCCGGCTCGATCAGCTCCACCGCCCGCTCGGCGGCCAGCCGCTTCAGCTGCTCACGCGCGTTGGCGGTCACACCAGTCTCCTCTTTATTATCCGCAGATTACGCAGATTTCTGGCCCATTTGTTAGTCTGGCCGGATGCGCTCACATCTGCGTAATCTGCGTAATCTGCGGATAGCACATGTGGCTCAGGTGGCCACTGGCGCAGGCACATGCAGCGTGGGCGCCAGGCCGCTCACCTGGAGGATGCGGGCCTGGTCGAGGGTCTCCTCGGCGAGCAGGGCCTTGGTGAGCGACTCGAGGCGGGGGCGCTCCTCGCTGAGCAGGCGGATCGCCTTCTGGTAGGCCTCGTCGACGATCTTGCGCACAGCCTTGTCGGCGGCCTGGGCCGTGGCCTCGCTGTAGGGCCGCTGCGTGACGCCCGATCCTAGATAGTTACCACGGCTGCTGTCGAGCAGCTGCACCTGGCCCACCTCGCTGCTCATGCCGAAGCGCATCACCATCGACTGGGCCAAGTTCGTCACCTGCTGGAGGTCGTTCTCGGCGCCGGTGGTGATGTTGCCGTACACTACCAGCTCGGCCGCGCGGCCGCCGAGCGTCGTCACGATGCGTGAGCGCAGATACTCCTCGGTGTAGTTCCAGCGGTCGTCGTCGGGGATGGAGAGCGTCACGCCGAGCGCATGCGCGCGGGGCACGATCGTCACGCGGCGCACGGGGTCGCTCTCGGGCTGAAGCAGGCCGAGCAGGGCGTGGCCGGCCTCGTGGTAAGCCACGCGCTCGCGGTCCTCGGCGCGCATCAGCACGCGCCGCTCGGCGCCCAGGAACAGCTTCTCCATGGCGTCGGAGAAGTCGCGCATCGTCACCTGAGCGTTGCCACGGCGGGCGGCGGTGAGGCTGGCCTCATTCACCAGGTTGCGCAGCTCGGCGCCGGTGGCGCCCGGCATGGTGGCGGCGATCTGGTCGATCTTCACGTCGGGGTCTAGAGGCACATCGCGGGTGTGGATGGCGAGGATCTCGGTGCGGCCCTGCTTGTCGGGCGGCTGCACCACCACGCGGCGGTCGAAGCGACCGGGGCGCAGCAGGGCGGGGTCAAGCACATCGGCGCGATTGGTGGCGCCCAGCACAACCACACGCGTCTCGGCGCCAAAGCCGTCCATCTCGGTGAGGATCTGGTTCAGCGTCTGCTCGCGCTCATCGTTGCCGCCGAGCTCGTTGCCGCCGCGGCGGCGTCCGATCGCGTCGATCTCGTCGATGAAGATAATGGCGGGGGCGGCGGCGCGCGCCTCCTTGAACAGCTCGCGCACGCGCGAGGCGCCAACGCCTACCACCATCTCGATGAACTCCGAGCCGCTCATGCTAAAAAAGGGCACGTCGGCCTCGCCGGCCACAGCGCGGGCCAGCAGCGTCTTGCCGGTGCCAGGCGCGCCCTCCAGCAGCACGCCGCGCGGGATGCGGGCGCCGAGCTTCTGATACTTCTCCGGGTTCTTGAGAAAGTCTACTAGCTCCACCAGCTCGTTCTCCACCTCGTCGATGCCGGCGACATCCTCGAAGGTTACCTTGGTGGCGGTGGCGGCGTCGTAGCGGCGCGCGCGTGAGCGGCCAAGGCCCAGGAGGCCACCGGCGCCGCCGCCCGCCATCTGCGTGGCGCGCGAGCTGAGCCAGAGAAAGCCGCCGATCAGCAGCAGCGTGGGGCCAAAGGCGAGCAGCAGGTTCCAGAGCGGCGAGCGCGCCTGCTCCAGAGGCTCCGCCGTGATCACCACGTTGCTCGCCTCCAGCAGATTGATCAGCTCCGGGTCAGGGATCAGGGCCGGCTTCACGGTCGCAAAGCGCTCGTAGGCGCGTGTGCCCTCGGGCAGTTCGGCGGGGGCGGGGGTGAGCGTCACCATACCGTCCTCGGCCTCGGTCGCCGTCTGGGGCTGGCGAAAGGCGCCCTGAATATCCTCGCCCCGGCTGGTGATCGCGGCGACGTTGCCGTCCGTCACCTGGGCCTTGAACACTGTGTATGGGATGGTGACAAAGTCTGGCTCGTTCGGAAAGATCCAGTTGATCAGGACATAGTTCAGCAGCAGCAGGCCGGCGAAGGTGAGCCAGAAGCTGCCGCGGCGGGCCGGCTGCCAGATTGGCGACGGGCCGGGCGGGCCCTGGCGGCCTGGGGGCTGCGGGGGTGTGGCGGAGCCTTGCGGAAGGGCCATGAGCGACCTCAGGGGTGTAGGGCTTCGGGTGGCGCGATGCGGCGAGGATGTGCAGGCATTATACAGGAGTCAGGCGTCAGGCGTCAGTCCACGGTGCCAGTCGTCAGTTCCAGGTGGCAGTTGTCAAGGCACCAGGGATAGACTGCCGCCTGCCAACTGACTCCTGCCAACTGACTCCTGTCGCCTACCGCCTGCCGCCTGCCTCCACGGTTGCGAAAGAGCGCTATCATGAGCAGTACACCGACGTTCCTAAGGAGATTGTATGCGCATCATGTTCCGCCTCAGCCTGCTCTGCGCCCTCGCGCTGCTTGGCGCCGCGCGCCCGCTGCCCGCCGCCCCGTCGGTCGCAACGCTTGGGTCCGACGTCAGCACGCGCGCCGCAGCCCTGGCGCTCTTCAACGCCGAGTATCGCAGCCCCAGCGCGGCGGCGCCGATCGAGTGGACGGGCCAGCCCGCGCCCACCTGTATGATCGGCGCCACAAGCGCGGCCTTCCGCGCCGCCACCCTCCAGCGCATCAACTACTTCCGCGCCGCGGCCGGCCTCGGCCCGGTGAGCCTCAGCGAGGAGTACAGCCTGAAGGCCCAGGCCGCCGCGCTGATGGTGCAGGCAAATCCCACCAAGCTCAGCCACAAGATGTATCCCCCCGAGCAATGGCGCTGCCATACCACAGCCGGCCAGGATGCCGGCGCGACAAGCAACCTTGCCCAGGGCAGCAACGGCCCCGACGCTATCGATGGCTACATGTTCGACTACGGCGAGGGAAACAAGGACGCGGGACATCGGCGCTGGTTGCTCTACCCGCAGACCCAGCGCATGGGCACTGGGGACACCGCCACGATTTTCTGGGGCGTACCCTACCCCGAAACTAACGTGCTCTGGGTGATGGACGATCAGATCAACGCGCCCGACCCCGCCGTGCGCGATGGCTTTGTGGCCTGGCCGCCGCAGGGCTTTGCGCCCTACCAGGTGGTCTTCCCGCGCTGGTCGTTTAGCGTGGCGGACGCCAACTTCGCGGCTGCCACTGTGAGCGTGACGAGCGGCGGGCAGCCTGTGCAGGTGGAGGTCGAGAGCCGCAGCGCCAACTACGGCAACCCAACCTTGGTCTGGCGCATGGCGGGCCTCGGCGCCTCGGTGAGCTGGCCAAAGCCTAGCGCCGACACGCCCTACCAGGTGACGATCACCGGCGTGCAGGTGGGCGGCGAGAGCCGCAGCTACAGCTACAGCGTCACCGTGTTCGACCCCGACAAGAGCGTGTTTGCCCCCACCAACTGGTCGTATCTGCCGCTGGTGCGGCGATAAAGGGCGCGAACGTCTGGACAGTGCGAACGCCTGGACCACGAACGGCGCGAAGTGGCACGAACGACGCGAACGCGAAACCACGAACGGTGCGTGGCCGGTTTCGTGGTGGTTCGCGGCCTTTCGCGGCTTCGTGGTCCAAAGGTGCGTTCGTGGTCCAAAGGTGCGTTCGTCGTCCGAAACTGGCTACGGCCTGCCCGGCGGCACTGGCTGGGGCAGGGTTGGCGGGAGCGGGAGGGGCGGCACGGCTGTTGGCTCGGGTGGCTGAGACGTGGGCAGGGCCGGAGGAGTGTCGGAGTGCGCTGGCGGCTCCGCTGTGGGCGCCGTACCTGGCGGAGGCTGCGGGGCATCTTCGGGCGAGCGCACGCCGAGAATTACGGTGGTGCCGGGCAGGATCCAGTCGCCTGCGGCGGGCAGGCTGCTCACGACTGAGTAGGGCGCAAACTGGTCGAACACATCCGGGATCTGGGCGCGGCTCTGGTAATCCACATAGACCAGGCCAGGGCCAACGCCAAGGCTAGCCAGCAGCTCTTTGGCCTGGTTCTCGCCAAGGCGCTTGAGGTCGGGCATGAGGATGGCGCCAGCCACAGGCGCCACTGGCACAGGCGGCTCGAACATGGCCGCCTCGCACGCAGGCAGCCCGTCGGGCTTGATCCCGGCGCCGCCGCCCTGCCACTCGAAGCGCTCGCGCATGTCCGGGTCGGGCTTCGGCGTCTTCCAGATAAAGATCGCGCGGGCCAGGCCGGCGGGGTAGGTCAGGCCGTCGGTTGGGCGGCAGTAGCTCGCGGCGGGTGCTACGCTCGCTTCACCCTCGGCGGGCTGGGCGGGCGCGCTGATCAGCAGCTGGCCGTCGGCTGTCCAATCCTGCTCGGCGGGAATGCGTACCACCGTAACTTTGCTGAAAGCGTTACAGGGCACCTTCACCTCGGCAAGCTTCTGGTCGAGCGCGGGGCCAGGCTCCAGGCGCACCGTGGGCGTGATCATGCTGGTGAGCATGGGTTTAGTGAACAGCTCTTCACTGTAGCCGCCGTAGCTGCCGGGCAGGGCGCAGATCGGCCGGCGCTGCACGCTACCATCCTCAGGCAGGCTAAAGCTGCTTGGGATCACGCCATCCGGGTAGGGTGCGGCGAAGAGCGCGGTGTAGCGCGGCTGCTCCTCGATCCAGACGAATAACTCCTCCATCACGTTGCGCCAGATGATCCCGCCGCCAGTAAGGCTCTCCACCTTCGCGGTGGGCTCGTTGTTGTTGTTGCCCGTCCAGACGGCCACCGTAACGAAGGGCGTGTAGCCGGCGGCCCAGGCATCGCGCCAGTCGTTGGTTGTTCCGGTCTTCACGGCGGCGGGCAGCGAGAGCTTGAGCGGACTGTTCAGACCCCAGACCGGCTGGCGGGCGCGGTCGTCGCTGAGCATGTCGCTCATGATCGTGGCGAGGGCGGGCTCCACCACCTGCTGGCCGCGGTTGGGCAGGAACTGCTCGATCACGGCGCCGCTGGCGTCGGTGATCTTCAGCACAGAGACGGGCGCGTAGTAGCGGCCCCCGCTGGCGAGCGTGTTGTAGGCCGTGGTCAGCTCCAGGGGCGTCACCTCGCCGCCGCCGAGCGTGAGCGCGAGGCCGTAAAAATCCTTGCCGCGCTTAAGGCCGCTCTTGATGCCCACCCGATCGAGCAGGTCCAGCGTCTCCTGGATGCCAGCGAAGCGGAGCGCCTTGACGGCGGGAATGTTGAGCGAGTTGGCGACGGCGTTGCGGATGCGGACCGGGCCGTTAAAGCGGCCGCTGTAGTTGAGCGGCGTGTACCACTCGCCGCTGCCGCTGCCGGAGATCGGGAACTCGGTGGGCACATCCCAGAGCACCGACGCAGGCGTGAGGCCGCGCTCCATTGCGGCGAGGTAGGTGAAGGGCTTGAGGGCCGAGCCGGGCTGCCGCTCGCGGGTGGCCACGTTCACCTGGCCGTCGAGCACATTGCCGCGCTCGCCGGGAGTGCTGGTGGCCGTCACGGCGTTGTAGTCGATGCTGCCGACCATCGCCAGGATCTGGCCGGTGTTGGGCTGCATCACCACCACGGCGGAGTTGTGGATGTTGCGCTCTTGCAGCTCGCCGATGCGCTCGGCGGCCTTCGCCTGCACCATGCGCTGCATGTCGAGATCGATCGTCGTGGTGATGCGCAGGCCGCCGCCGAAGAGCAGCTCGGGGCCGTAGCGCTCCTGGACAAGATCGCGCACATAGAAGACGAAGTGCGGCGCGTTGAGCGGCACCTCCTGGGCGGCGAAGCGCAGCGGCTCGGCGAGGGCCGCGCGGGCCACACGCTCCTGCACCGAGCCCTCGTCCACCAGGCGGCGCAGCACGGCGACCTGGCGCCAGCGTGGCGCGCTGATCGTAGCGGGCAGCGCGTAGTCGGGGCTGAGCCAGCCGTCGCGCAGCGCAACCCCAGCCAGATAGACGCCCTGCGCGTCGCGCTCCAGGTAGTTGATCGGGTTGTAGACGCTGGGCAGCTGAGGCAGGCCGGCCAGGAGCGTGGCCTGGTTCAGCGTAAGGTCGCGGGCGCGCACGCCAAAGTAAACCTCGCTGGCAGCCTCGATGCCATAGGCCAGGTTGCCGTAGAAGTTCTCGTTCAGGTAGATCTCGAGAATCTCATCCTTGGCGTAGAGCTGGTCGAGCTCCTGGGCCAGAATAATCTCTTTGAGCTTGCGCTCGTAGCGCTTCTCGGGGGCGCGCTCCTCCACGGTGAGCACGCTGTTCTTGATTACCTGTTGCGTGATCGTGGAGGCGCCACCTGTCTCCTCGCCGGCCTGGAGGCTGTTGAGCAGCGTGCGCGCGATGCCGGTGAGGTCGATGCCAGAGTTGGTGAAAAAGCTCTGGTCCTCAATGGCGACGGTGGCGCTGATCAGCAGCGGCGAGATCTCCTCGATGGCGACATTGGTGCGCTTGCCGGCGTCGAAGAACTCATAGAGCAGCGTGCCGTTGCGGTCGTAGATGCGCGAGGTCTGGAACAGCTTGCGCTCGCCGAGGGCGGCGAGGCGCGGCTTGAGGCTGGCGGCTGTGCTGGCGTAGGCGGTATAGGCGATGCCAAGCACGGCAAAGAGCACCACGGCGGCGCCGAGCAGCACAGCGCCAAGCGCCTGCGCGCCCAGGCGGCCCACCTTGGGGCCAGGCGTCGGGGTGGCGCGGCCGCGCAGCAGGCGCGGGAAGAGCGGGCGGCGCGGCACGGAGCGGCCGCCGTAGCTGCGTCGGGCATATCGGTCACGAAACATACTACCTACATCTAAAGCTAGGGCTACTGGGAGCCGACGAACAATCGCCCAAGTATAGCATGCGCTTACTGAGGGCCGCCTGAGAGCGGCGTGAGGTAGAAAAACGCTGCGCTCAGCCCGCGTTCACCCCTGGCACAGTCATTGCCATATGCAGGACAGGCCGCCAA
>JAYUYB010000305.1:0-4486 GCA_043752655.1 Chloroflexota bacterium | reverse complement strand
TACCTGCCGGCCCACGCCGCCCTCGTCGCCGCCAGCGGCGCTGCCGAAATTGGCCTCGGGCTTATGGCGCTGGCCCCGCGTACGCGGTGGCTTACCCGCTGGGGCCTCACGGCGCTGCTCATCGCGGTGTTCCCGGCGAACCTCGACATGGCGCTGCACGCGGAGCGCTACCCGCAGATCATGCCCGCGCTGCTCTGGCTGCGCCTGCCGCTCCAGGGCGCCCTTATCGCCTGGGTGTGGTGGGCGACTGCCGCTGATTAGGGATAGCCTAGCTCCAAGCCTGCCAGGACCGGAGCGTTTGCGGCTAACTTCCAGGGCGCAGCAGCTCGAACAGCGCGCCCATCTCGAAGTAGTCGCCGCGATAGCCTGCCCGCGCGATCGGCTGAGCTGCCGCCGTATCAAAGCGACCGTCCTTCAGGTAGGCGCTGGCGATATGCACCCCAACAACCTGGCCGAGCGCCAGGTAGGACTCCAGGGGCTGCCCCGCCAGATCGCGCAGCTGCACGATCTGGAGCAGTTTGCACTCCAGGGCGGCAGGTGACTCGGCGACGCGCGGCGCGGCAACCAGGCGGCACGGCGCTGCGGTCAAACCGGACAGCACAAACTCATCCACGTCGGAGGCGACGGACGCGGAGGTTTGATTCATGGCTGCGGCGAGCGGTTTGGTGGCCAGGTTGGCGACAAACTCGCCGGTAGCCTCGACATTGCGAATGCTATCTTTGCGCCCTTCGCTACAGAAGCCAACGATGGGCGGGTTGCTGCTGAAGGCGTTGAAGAAGCTGTAGGGCGCAAGATTGGCCCGTCCCTGCCGGTCGCGGGTGGCGATCCAGCCGATCGGGCGCGGGGCGACAATCGCTTTAAACGGGTCATGGGGAAGGCCGTGCCCGCGTGCCGGCTCGTAGAAATACTCTTCTGCGGGGTCAACCATCAGGATCTCCTCACCTCAGCTTGTAGTCGAGCAAGCAGCCGCTGCCATAGTAGCATATCAGGTTGGCAGGTAACGCCCAGGTGGCGATGCGCGGCGACAGCGCACGCTACACTGGCCCCAACAGAGTGGATGCCTGGAGGATGCTACCCCAATGAACCTTGCAGCGTATCTGGATCGGATCGGCTACAGCGGCCCCGTTGGCCCCGATTACGCAACGCTCTGCGCGCTCCACCGCGCGCATCTGCTCGCAATCCCGTACGAGAATCTCGACATCCACCTGGGGCGCCCGCTCACCCTGGACGAGTCGCAGATCGTCGCGAAGCTTGTTGGCGCGGGTCGCGGCGGCTGGTGCTACGAGATGAACGGGCTCTTCGCCTGGGCGCTGCGCCAGCTCGGCTTCGAGGTGCAGCTGCTCGCTAGCGCCGTTGATCGCGCCGCCAGCGGTGCTGCCGCCGATGGCAATCACCTGGTGCTGCTCGTGCAGCTTGAGCGCCCATACCTGGTCGATGTCGGCTTCGGCAATGGCTTCCTGGAGCCGCTGCCGCTGGCGCCCGGCACCTACCGGCAGGGTTATCGCACCTATACGCTGACCCTCGACGGCGACCGCTGGCACTACGACCCCGACCCCCAGGACGGCCCTGGCTACAACTTCACGCTGACGCCCTACAAGCTCGCAGACTTCGCCGAGCAGTCTCACCGCCAGCAGACAGCGCCACACTCAGGCTTTGTGCGCACAACGGTCTGCCACCGCCTCACCCGCGATGCCGTGGTGAGCCTGCGCGGCGCGCTCCTCAGCACGACGAGCGCCCCAGGCGTGGAGCGCCGCGTGCTCGCCGATGCCAACGACTACCAGGCGACGCTCGCGGATCGCTTCGGCCTCCAGCTTGCCGAAGCGCCAGCCCTGTGGGAGCGCGTGTGGGCACGCCATCAGGCCTGGCTGCGCGAGCAGGCGGCCCCGGCGGTGGTACAATCTTCCCCGTCGGGCTGAGATCAGCCCGCACCCGGAGACCCGCTATGGCTGAGACCTCCGCAGATCACGATCACTTTGCGCCCCTGCGCGGGGCGGAGTTTCTCGTCCTGACGACCTACCGCCGCACCGGCGAGGCTGTGCCGACTACGCTCTGGTTTGCCGAGGACGGCGGCGTGCTCTACCTGACCACGGCGGCGCAGGCAGGCAAGGTGAAACGGCTCCGCGCCACCCCGGCGGTGCAGGTCGCCCCGAGTGATCGGGTTGGCAATCTTCAAGGGCAGCCCCTGCCCGCGCAAGCCCGTGTGCTGGAGCCGCACGAGTTTGCGCTGGCCATCGCCGCGCTCCAGCAGAAGTATGGCGAGCAGTTCACGACGCTCACCACGCAGATGGACGCGGCTCGGCCCGCAGGGAGCCGGATCTACGTTGTGGTTACGCCATAAGTGCAGCTCGCCGGAGTGGGCGAATGTAATGTGAGGTCGGCGTGGAGCATCGCGAGATGGTGGCGCTGCTTCAGGGTGCGGCGCCGGAGCCGGGCGGCGTGTGGGCCGACCTCGGCGCCGGTACGGGTAACTTTACCTGGGCGCTGGCCGAGCTCCTGGGGCCGGCAGCAACGATCTACGCCCTCGACCGGGACGCGCGGGCAGTCGCGGCCCAGCAGGCGCGCCTGCTGACGGAGCCCCCGGAGGCTGCTATTCTCCCGCGCCAGGCCGACGTGCTTCGCCCGCTCGCGCTCCCGCCCCTCGACGGCCTTCTGGCCGCCAACCTGCTCCACTTTATCGCCGACCAGGCCGGGCTCCTGCGCCGACTGCGTGCGCAGCTGCGGCCAGCCGGGCGGCTCCTGATCGTCGAGTACGAGCAGGCCCTGCCCATCCCCTGGGTGCCGCACCCGCTACCGTTTGCTCGCCTCGCCGCCCTTGCACCAGCGGCCGGCTTTGCATTGCCGATCCAGGTTGGCACGCGCCGCTCGCCGTCGTCGGGGCGGATTCTGTATGCGGCGGTTGCTTCGCCCGGCGTGGGGTGACATCCTGCGGTGGCGCGCTCTAGCGCGCCGGTACAAGGGCATCAAAAATGCTCGGGCGGACTACTAGATCGTGCCGTCGCCGCCGCTCCGCTGCACGGCGTCTGGCAGCCAGGTCTCGTGGACATGGAGCCAGACGAGCCCGTTGGGTGTGTCGGGCTGTGCGCGGAACAGCACCGTGCTCAGCCGCCCGGTGACGGTGCCGTCGGCGTGGCGCTGCCACTCCTTGTAGGTGGCGACGGTGAGGCCACCCTGCTGGAGGCGCAGCTCAACCCGCTCGATCCACATGCGCCAGCCGGGGCGGGTGCCATGGGCCGCGCGCAGCTGGGCAAGCAGCCGCTCCCCTGGAACGAGCTCGCCGCCAGGTGTGATCAGCGCGAACTCCGGTGCCTGCGTGTCCACCAACCGCGCGTAGGCTGCGTCGGTGGCCGGCAGCGTCCCGCCGAGCCATGCCTGGAAGAAGTCGTGCAGCTCTACGATCTCCGTATGCCACGGCGGCAGGCTCATGACTCACTCCCGGCAACGTCAAGCGCGTGGCGCAGCAGATCTGCCCGCCGCACCACCTCCAGCGCCGCCTCGTGGGTAGCTGCCAGTACCACAGGCGGGGCCGCGCCTGCCTCTAGGGCCTCCTGCCAGCGGCTCGCGCACAGGCACCAGCGGTCGCCAGATTTAAGGCCGACGAAGCCGTACTCTGGCCTCGGGGTGCTCAGATCGTTGCCGCGCGAGCGGCTAAAGGCCAAAAACTCAGCTGTCATCTGGGCGCAGATAACGTGAACGCCCAGGTCGTCGGGGCCAGTGTCGCAGCAGCCGCTGCGGTAGAAGCCGGTCAGCGGGTTCGTCCCGCAGACAGCCAGGGGGCCACCCAGGACATTCCGGGCCGTCGGTGCCGTATGCTTGCCGTTCGTGGTACCCTGACCATTGGTATGCATGTTTCTCCTTGCTTGCCCCAGCTATTCTAGCTATGCGCTCGGCCGACGCTGCGCCAGCACCCGATCCAGCACCTGGGCGAAGCGCTGCCGGTCGGCCGTAGCGTACGCTGCGGGGCCACCGGTGGCAACCCCGGCCCAGCGCAGCTCCTCCATCAGATCGCGCACTGCCAGGCGCTCCCCGATGCTGTCTGCCGTATGGACCTCGCCGCGCGGATCGAGCGCCGTCGCCCCGCGCGCCACCACCAGGGCGGCGAGGGGAATGTCGGCGGTCACCACGAGGTCGTCGGCTGCCACATGCTGCACGATGTAGTTGTCGGCGACATCGCTGCCTGCGCGCACCTGCACGACGCTGATCAGCGCCGAGGGTGGCACGCTAAGCGGACGGTTGGCGACCAAGCAGAGCGGGAGCTGCAGGCGGGCCGACGCGCGAAACAGCAGCTCCTTCACCGCGCGCGGGCAGGCGTCGGCGTCAACCCAGATCTGCATACCAAGTTCCCTGCCATAATGGTAGAGTCTGCACCGTCCACCGTCCACCGTCCACCGTCCACCGTCTACCGTCCAGCAACGAGCTGCTCCTGGGAACGACGCATGCTGCGGCGCTGACGGGCGCGCGCCAGCACGCCGTTTTTTGGCGCGATCAG
>JAYUYB010000304.1:0-1672 GCA_043752655.1 Chloroflexota bacterium | reverse complement strand
CGCTCACCACGCAGATTTTCCGTAGCAAGCAGCCGCTCCTCATTACTGTCGTCGATCAGGCGCAGGTTCGTGCAGCGACGAAACCGGAGTACACGTCGTTGGTAGATCGCCTGGGCCTCGACAGCCTGATTGTCGTGCCCATCCAGGTGCAAAGGCGGCCGATCGGGGTCTTGATCATCTGGCGGCATCAATCTGCACAGCCGCCGTTCGACGAGGACGATCTGACTCTGGCGCAGGATCTGGCCGATCGCGCCGCACTCGCGATCAGCAACGCGCGCCTGCTGGAGCAAGTTCAGCGCGAGTTGGCCGAGCGGACCAAAGCCGAAGCGGAAGTACGCACCCTCAGCGCCACGCTGGAGCAGCGCGTGATCGCGCGTACCGCCGCGCTTACCGCCGCCAATCAGGAGCTCGAAGCCTTCTCCTACTCCGTCTCGCACGACTTGCGCGCCCCGCTGCGCGCGATCGACGGCTTCTCGCGCATCTTGCTCGAAGACTACACGGCGGACTTGCCCGAAGAGGCCCAGCACTATTTCCAGCTGGTGCGCAGCAGCACCCAGCAGATGGGCCAGCTGGTCGACGACCTGCTGGCGTTCTCGCACCTTGGCCGCCAGGCGCTCGCCCGGCGCTCGGTCGATCCGACCGCACTCGTCCAGCAGTGCCTCGACGAGCTACGCGCCGAGCAGGTGGGGCGGCAGGTTGTGCTCACCATCGGCGCGCTGCCCGCGTGTGCAGCCGATCCGGCCCTGCTCAAGCAGGTTTGGATCAATCTGCTCACCAACGCGCTCAAATACACCCGCCAGCGCGATCCGGCGCGCATCGAGATCGCCAGCCAGATCGCCGACGGCGAGACGGTGTATGTTATCAAAGACAATGGCGTCGGCTTTGATACGCGCTACAGCGACAAGCTGTTCGGCGTGTTCCAACGTATGCACCGCGCCGAGGACTACGAGGGCACCGGGGTTGGGCTGGCGATCGTCCAGCGGATCATCCATCGTCATGGCGGGCGCGTCTGGGCTACGGCTGAAATTGATCACGGGGCCACCTTTTACTTTACCCTGGGAGAAGACACGCCATGACTGTCAACGACGTTGATATTCTGCTGGTCGAAGATAACCCGAGCGATGTGACGCTGGCGCTGCACGCGTTTAAGAAGCATCAGCTCGCCAGCCGCGTCCACGTTATCCGCGACGGTGCCGCCGCGCTGGAGTTCCTCTTCGCCACCGGCGCGTATGCGCAGCGCAATATCACGAATGTCCCGAAGGTGATCCTGCTAGACCTCAAGCTGCCGCTGGTGGACGGGCTGGAGGTGCTGCGGCAGATCAAGCGCGACCCACGGACGCAGCCTATCCCCGTTGTGATGCTGACCGCCTCGCGTGAGGAGCGCGATATTGTGGCGAGCTACCAGTTAGGCGTGAACAGCTATATCGTCAAGCCGGTTGACTTCGACCAGTTTAGCGAGACGATGCGCACGCTGGGTCTCTTCTGGCTGCTACATAACCAGCCGCCAATCCTGTTGGGCAAGGCGTAACCCACCCTAGAGCGTTAAACAACTTCCGAAAGATAAGTATGCCACGTATCCGTTCAGGGAGTAGCAACGACGTCTCGTGGCTGAGTTGACGACACCCCGGTTCTGGCGCATACTACCGCCATGGACGAGCTCCTGCGCCCCGAA
>JAYUYB010000303.1:0-1675 GCA_043752655.1 Chloroflexota bacterium | reverse complement strand
CTGTGGAGACGAGCGCGCCGCCGCGGTGCTCCACACCGCCTACACGCTGCTGATGGAGCAAGCCGACGCGATCGCGCAGCCCGATTGGCGCCGCTCGTTCCTAGAGCATATCGCGGTCCATCGCGTTATCCTCGCCGAGGCCGAGCGGCTCGGCCTCACAGCGCAGAAGGCAGAGCGATAACCAGCCTGACTGTGCAGCTCCTTCAGCGCAACCCACTCGCCTTGACGACGAACGAGCGCGAGGGCGGCCCCAGTGGCATTGGCGAGTATCTGGGGGAAAAATATATCTCGCTGGCGATCTAAGATCACCAGCGAGATGCAGGGGTGAGACGGCGAAGCACGCTCTGAAAACTAGCCTTACTCCAGGGCAACGCCCACCGGGTCGCCGCCGAGCAGCGGGGCGAACACGAACGTAAAGCCGCTGGCCTCGGTGGGCACCTGGAAGCCCGCACCGCCCTCGAGCTTGGCGCCGGCCGCGATGGTGCCGTCGGGCGTCTGCTCGGCGAGCGTGGCAGCCAAGATGTCGATCTCGTACTTGGTGCCGTCTGCGTCAAGCAGCGACATCTGGAGCAACGTCGAGACTACCTCCTCGTCGCTGCCAGTGTTCTCAAAGACGGTGCGGACGATCAGGAACTTGTTGCCTTCGTCGGGCGTGAAGAAGCTGTCGCCCTTGGGCTCCTCCACGCCAGTAACGGTGAGCGTGATATCGCCGAGCGTGACAGAATCGCCGATGGCGACGATCTGCGCGGGGAGCTCGCCAGTCGCCGCAGCGCCGGGGGCCACGGTGCTCGCGCCACCGCCGGTGCTCGAACCCGAGCCCTCGCCAGTGACAAGGGTGGCCGACGGGTCGATGCTATAGGTATTGATGATCTCGTCGGTGAACTCTTTGGTCTGCTCGTACTGCTCCGAAGGCACGAGCGTAGTGAGGATAGAGACTTTGTTCTCGCGCTGCTCGATGAAGCTATTGCCCAGCAGATCGACATCGATGTCGTTATCGGCTTTGGCCAGATACGACCAGGCGAGCAGCACACTGCCATCGCTCTGCTCGGTGGGGTCCTCGTCGACGGTGAAGTCGGTCTGGCTGCCGAAGCTGTTCTCCAGGAAGGTTCGGAGGATGTCGGTGAGCTGCTCGCTGGTGTAAACCGTATCGTCCTCGAAGATGTCCACGATCACGCCGCCGTTGCGGGTGGGGTCAGTCCAGACATGGATAATCTCGTCGGGCTTGTCGTTGTTCTGGAGCGTCCAGTTCTCAGGGATCTCGATCGAAAAGACGCCGGAAGAGTGCGTGTACGTTTGCAGGTTCCCGAACTCCACAAGCTGGATCTCGCCAAGGGTGGTACTGGTGCCGCCCTCTGCCGTGGGCTCGGCGGTGGGCTCGGCGGTGGGCTCGGCGGTGGGCTTGGCGACGGGCTCGCGGGTGGGGCGAGGGGTGCGGGTGGGCGCCTCGGCGACGGGCTCGGCGGTAGGCGCAGCAGCGGGCGTGTTGCCGCCACAGGCAGCGAGGGCCAGAACGAGCGCCAGGGCGATCAGGGCGAACATGCGGCGAATAAGAGCGTGCATCGTTCCTCCTCAGACATCGGCAGCGTTTGACAAAAAAGACGCCAGGTGTAATGCTCACAATGGTAGCATCCAGCCATTACTGCTGGTATCCCCCGTGCGACGGAAGAAGTACTAG
>JAYUYB010000302.1:0-1677 GCA_043752655.1 Chloroflexota bacterium | reverse complement strand
CCACCGTCCACCGTCCACCGTCCACCGTCCACCGTCCACCGTCCACCGTCCACCGTCCACCGTCCACCGTCCACCGTCCACCGTCCACCGTCCGCTAAAATGCCTCTGCGCGGCTCACGCCCTCGGAGGGGGTGCAGATGAGCACGCGGGCCTCGCGGCCAACGCGGGCTTTGTAGCCGGCGGCCAGCTGTGTGGCGAACTGCTCCACGGCGCCAACGCGCACCAGGCTTACAGTGCTGCCGCCGAAGCCGCCGCCGGTGATGCGCGAGCCGTAGCAGCCGGGCAGCGCCTGCGCTAGCTCCACCAGGGCGTCGATCTCGGGCACGCTCACCTCGTAGTCGTCGCGCAGGCTGGCGTGCGAGGCGTCCATCAGGGCGCCGAACGCTTCCAGCTCACCGCGCTCAAGGGCCTTGGCGGCCTGCAAGGTGCGCTGGATCTCGCTGACGACGTGGCGCGCGCGCGGCAAGATCGCGGGGGGCAGCAGGTCGGCGTTGGCCTGAAGCTGCTCGGGGCTCACGTCGCGCAGAGCGCTGATCTTCGGCAGGCGGGCCTTTAGCAGGCGCACGGCCTCGTGGCAGGCGGCGCGGCGCTCGTTGTACTCCGAGCCAACCAGGGAGTGGCGCACGCCGCTGTCGCAGACCACCACGCGCACGTCGGGCGGGATAGGAATAAGCTGATAGCTCAGGTCGCGGCAGTCCAGCAGCAGGGCGTGGCCGGCGCGGCCGAGGGCCGACATAAACTGATCCATGATCCCGCACTGCATGCCCACAAAGCTGTTCTCGGCGCCCTGGGCCAGCAAGGCCAGCTCCTCGCCGAGCAGGTTGACGTTGTTGAGCAGCTGCATAGCGTAGCCCACGGCCACCTCCAGCGACGCGGAGGAGGAGAGGCCGGCGCCGAGGGGCACGTCGCTCTCGATCAGCAAGTCCGCGCCGACAATTGGCAGGTCGCGGGCGAGCAGGCCTTTGACCACACCGCGCACATAGTTGCTCCAGGGGTGGGTCGTGCTGCGCTCGATCGTGTCGAGGCTGAAGCTATCTTCCTCGCCAAAGTTCTCGCTGTAGACACACAGCGTCTGATCGGCGCGGGCGCGGCCAGCCACGAAGGTGGCCCTGTCGATGGCGATGGGGAGCACAAAGCCCTCATTGTAGTCGGTATGCTCGCCGATCAGGTTGACGCGGCCGGGCGCCCGGACGATCAGGCGCGGGTGGGTGCCAAAGCGGCTGCTAAAGGCGTCGCGGAGGTCGCTAAGCTCAGGCATTGGCCGACTCCATCGCTACAGGCGAGCTACGCCGGTAAGTCTACCATGAATTAGAGGACGGGGGGCAGCGCCAACGAGCCGGGGGTGCGGGCGACTGAAGGCGCGCCACCGGGGCGCTGCGCGCCGCGCGTCGGCCTGCGCCGACGCCGTGCTGCGTCCGCGTCGGCGGACGTGCGGCCGGAGGCCCGGACGGCGCGGCATTCAGCCGCCGGCCAGCGGGCAGCCCGAAACAATACTTCACACCCTGAGCCGGGCGTTTGTCCACAGATGCCACCGATTTCCGGTCTATTGCTGGCCCCAACTGGCCTTGGCTCGGGACGTTGCATTCGCTCTGGCGGCAGCGCCCGCCAGCGATCCCCGTGCGCAAGCACATGCTATACTTCGCCCACTATGGAGATCGTCGCCACCTAACCTGCGCG
>JAYUYB010000301.1:0-4502 GCA_043752655.1 Chloroflexota bacterium | reverse complement strand
CGTCTACCGTCGTCCGTCTACCGTCATCCCTCTACCGGCCCAGAGCGTCACCTAGACAGAAGGATGCCCTATGAGCATTACGCTCATCCGAGATATTTCCGACAGCAGCAGCTACTGGGGCGCCTCCTGGGTCTTTGGCTGCTTCCCCGACATGCATATCGTCTGCGACGCGCCGATCGGCTGCTACAACCTGCTCGGTATGGCCGTAACCGATTACACCGACGCGCTGCCGCACATGGCGAACCTTACGCCCACCTCCATCCGCGAGGAGGACGTGATCACCGGCACGGCGAAGGCGCTCATCCGCACCGTGGACGACCTGCGCCGCCTCGGCGCCCTCGACGGCAAGCGCCTGATGGTTGTCTCCACCGCCGAGAGCGAGATGATCAGCGCAGACCACGGCCGCCTCGTGGCGCAGATCGACCCGGAGGCGCGCTTTTTCTGGAGCAAGTCGCTGGAGCAAGACGAGTGGCAGGGCCGCGACCGCGCGCTGCTCTTCGCCTGGGAGGAGTACGGCAAGCCCTTCGTAAGCCCCGGCGCCGCGCCGCGCCCCGGCAGCGTCAACATCATCGGGCCGTCGCTGGGCTGCTTCAATGCCCCCTCAGACCTGTTCGAGCTGCGGCGGCTGATCGAGGGCATCGGCGGCGAGGTGAACCTTGTCTACCCCTACGAGGGCAGCGTGGCGAGCACGCCGAAGCTTGCCGAGGCCTCTGCCAGCGTGGTGCTCTACCGCGAGTTCGGCGAGCCCCTGGCCCAGGCGCTTGAGCGCCCCTACCTCTTTGCCCCCTTCGGCGTGTTCGGCACCACCGCCTTCCTGCGCGAGCTTGGGCCGCTGATCGGCGCGGACCCGGCGCGCGTGGAGGCCTTCATCGCCCACGAGAAGCGCACCACGCTCCAGCCCGTGTGGGATCTCTGGCGCGGCCCGCAGAGCGACTGGTTTGCCACGGTGGACTGCGCCGTGGTGGCCGCACGCAGCTACGTGGAGGGGCTCAAGCAGTTCCTCGGCGAAGAGCTTGGCATGAAGATCGTCTGGTCGTCGGGTCGCCCGCGCCGCGACGACGAGCCCGACAATATCGAGATCCGCCACCGGCTGCACGCCAAGGCGCCCGCCTTCGTGTTCGGCAGCATCAACGAGAAGATCTACCTCAGCGAGGCGGGCGCGCGAGGCACGCACTTTATCCCGGCTACCTTCCCTGGCCCGGTTGTGCGCCGCACCACTGGCACGCCGTATATGGGCTACGCAGGGGCGGCGAACATCATGCAGGAGCTGGTGAACCACTTCTACGACATGGTCTTTAACTTCCTGCCGGTAGAGCTGGTGAAGCGCCCAGGGGGCGGGGGCCAGGGGACAGGGGCCGCCCAGCCCGCCTCGTCGGCGTCGGCCAGCACGCTGGCATGGACCACAGAGGCCGCCGAGCGGCTGAACGTGGCGCTCGATCAGGTGCCCTACCTGGCCCGCATCAGCGCCAGCCGCTCGCTGCGCCTCGCCGCCGAGGAGGCCGCACGCGCACGCGGCATCGCCGAGGTGACGGTGGAACTGGTGGAGGCGGCGCTTCAGCACGGGGCGTAGGCGATTGCAGATTGCGAACGGCACGAACGTCTGGACCGCGAACCGCGCGAACCGCGCGAACCACGCAACGCCGCCGGATTCGCGGTGGTTCGCGGCCCTTCACGCCGTTCGTGGTCCAAATGGCTCGGGCGCCCAGGCACACAAGGAAGGAACCCTGATGGAGCGTGATCAGCTGCAGGAGAAGATTCTCAAGCTCTACCGCGACGAGCACGCGGCCCTGGGCGAGGCGGGCGGGCTGCGGCAGCTAGAGCAGGCTCGCCAGTGGGATCTTGCGCCGCTGCTGCGCGCGGGCGGTGTGGTGGTCTTTCCGCACGCGGGCGTCGCCGACTGCGGCCACCAGATCGCGGCCGCCGTCAATGCCGCCCTGGACAGCGGCGCCGACACGGTGCTGGTGGTGAGCGTGCTGCACGCCTTCACCGAGGAGCTGGAGCAGGCCCGGCGGCGCGTGGCGGCGGGCGGCAGCCCGTCGGACGAGGCCAGCTGGGGTATTCAGGGGCCTGGCCTGTCCACGGGCGACAACTGGGCCAGCGACCACGCTCTGATGAGCTGGCGCTTCTTCTGGGATCTGGAGACGCGCCGACGCGGCCTAGGCGCCAAAGCGCCGCGCGTGATCGAGCGCTACCCCTACCTGGCAGGCGGCAAGCCCCAGGAGCTGCCTGGCATTAAGGAGCTGGAGGCGCTCGCGCGTGACGCGGTGATCGTCTCTACCGCCGACCCGTTCCACCACGGGATCGGCTACGGCGACGCGCCAGAGGACGCGCTCCCGCCCGACGAGCGCGGCCTGTCCCTGGCGCGCCGCCGGATCGAGGAGGGCATGGCGCTGCTGGGCAAAGGCGACTACTGGGGCTACAATCAGCACTGCGTGAGCGCCAAGAGCGACCACCGCGACGCCGGCCAGGTGGTGCGGCTGCTGCGCGGCCCGCTCCAGGGCAGCATCCACAACCTTGTCTACACCGACGCGGGCGAGCTCTACAACGCGCCGCCGCCCACCTGGGTTGCCGGGGCGCTGATCGGGTATGAGCGGGTGTAGCGCGTTTGGACCACGAACGGCGGCGTTTGGACCACGAACGGCGCGAAAGGCGGCGAACGGCGCGAAACCGGGCACCCGGAGATCCGCACCGTCCACCGTCCACCGTCCACCGTCAAGTCGTCGCTACAGCTCCAGCACCACGCTCACCGGGCAGTGGTCGGAGCCGGTGATCTCGGGGTGGGTGTCGGCGGCCACCAGGCGCGGCGCCAGGTCGGCGGAGACAAGGATGTAGTCCAGGCGCCAGCCCACGTTGCGCTCGCGGGCGCTGGCGCGCACAGTCCACCACGAGTATTTGACGAGCTCTGGGTGGAGGTGGCGAAAGCTATCCACCAGGCCAAGCGCCAGCAGCTCGCTGAAGGCTGCGCGCTCCTCCGGCATAAACCCCGAGGTCTGACGGTTCTCACGCGGTCGGGCCAGGTCGAGCTCCTGATGGGCGGTGTTCAGGTCGCCCACGAGCACAAGGCTGCGGCCTGAGGCCAGCTCGGCGCGCACGGCCTCGCGCAGCGCGGCGGTGAATGCAAGCTTGTAGGCGACCCGCTCGGGGCCTGTCGTACCGCTCGGCACATACACGTTAAAAAGCGTGAAGGCGGGGAAACGGCTGATCAGGGCGCGACCCTCGCGGTCGTAGCGTGGGTCGCCGATGCCGCGTGTGATCGTGGGGCAGGCGACGCGGGAGAGCGTGGCGACGCCGCTGTAGCCAGGGCGCTCGGCGGAGAGCCAGCAGGCGCTGTAGCCGCTGGCGGCCCGTAGCTCGGCCGAGAGCTGCGCCTCGTTGGCCTTGATCTCCTGGAGCGCCACCACGTCTGCGCCGCAGCCAGCGAGCCAGCCCAGGAAGCCCTTGCGCTCGCCGGCGCGGATGCCGTTCACGTTCCACGAGATGATGCGCGTGTGCGCCATGCTGATCCTGGGTTCGGCGAAGGGGCGCCCACAAGGGGCGCCCCCACGAGTTTCTATCCCGAGACATCATTGTGACGGGCAGTAGGGCGCCCCACTTAGCGCAGCGCGTTGAATGGCACGCGCTCGATCTTGAGGTTCATGCGTGAGAGCCGGGGGACAACATCGCCGTAGCCGCGCTCCAGCAGATGCACGCCGCGGATGATCGACGTGCCGCGCGCGATCGCCGCCGCGATGATGTAGGCCAGGCCGGCGCGCAGATCGGGGATGGTGATCACATGGCCGTCGGCGCGCAGCGGCGTGGCGCCCACGATGATCGCACTATGCTCGTGGCCCTTATCTTTGAAGCGGCACGGCAGTCCGCCCAGGCAGTGCGTGGCGAGCTGCGTATTGGCGCCCAGCTGGTTGAGCGCATTCAGGTAGCCGAAGCGGTTCTCGTAGACTGTCTCGTGGATGATCGAGATGCCGTGGGCCTGCGTAAGCATGATCGCGAACGGCTGCTGCCAGTCGGTGGAGAAGCCTGGGTAGACATCCGTCTCGACGACAGCTGGCGAGAGCCGGGTGCGTCGGAAGAAGCGCACCGTATCGCGATCCAGCAGCTCAAAGCCGCCGCCCACCTGCTGGAAGTGGGCCAGAAAGTTGCCCAGATTGTTCGGGTTGATGCCCTGGACCGTGATGTCGCCGTCCGAGGCGCCCGCCAGGCAGGCCCACGAGGCGGCCTCGATGCGGTCGCCCAGGATGGGCATACGAGCACCGCTGAGCCGCCCCACGCCCTCGATCTTGATCTCGCGGCCCGCCGAGGTGAAGATCACGGCGCCCATGGCCCGCAGCAGCGTGATCAGCTCGCTGATCTCGGGCTCGACGGCGGCGTTCGCGATCACCGTGCGGCCCTCGGCCAGCACGCCCAGGAAGAGGCAGGTCTCGGTGGCGCCAACACTTGGGTAGGGCAGCGTGATCTGCGTGCCGCGTAGGCGCCCTGTGCGCCGGGCCACGTAGCCCTCCGAGGTG
>JAYUYB010000300.1:0-10688 GCA_043752655.1 Chloroflexota bacterium | reverse complement strand
CCCGCATCATCGACGTAAGCGTCTCGGGGGTGCCGCCGGTAGTGCCCAACAGGAAGGCTGAAATAAATCCCCGCGTGATGGCGCGGCCACCCACAATGGTGCGGGCCGCAATGTCGGCCTGCGTCCAGTTCTGGAAGCGCTTGGCGCGGAGTACGTAATACCCGACCGTGAGGGTCGGGTGGTCTAGCCGGTGTGCGCGGAGAAACTCGAAGAGGGTGTTTTCGTCCTCCCCGTAGCGCGCTTTTGCCAACAGGTAGATCATCATGTCGTCTTCGGTTGTCATACGTGGCGCGTTGGCGTCCTCTCTAGCACCGGCAGCTCAAGCACGTCGTCGATGGGCGGGGTGGCGCCGTTGTACACCTCGCGGTGGCGTTTCGTCGCCTGGGGTGAATACGTCTCGCGGGTGGTGCGCGGGTCGGCGTGCCCCATCGTATCCTGCACAAAGGCGACACAAAGCTCCGAGACCACGAACGACGCGAACCAGCTGGACCACGAACGCCGCGAAGCGATGCGAAGAACGCGAACCAGCGGGCCATGCTCGGATTCGCGGTGGTTCGTGCTTTTTCGCGCCGTTCGTGGTCCAGAGGGCTTAAGCGCTGGTACAATAGGGCCGGGCCGTCCCTCCAAGCGACAAGGAGCCTCCCCTATGGCCGAGACGGTAGATCTATTACTTACCGGCGGCACGGTGCTAACGATGGACGCGAGCTGGACCGTGATCCCCAACCGGGCTGTGGCCATAAGCGGGCGCCAGGTCGTCGCCGTAGGCCCCGCCGCCCAGCTGGCGGAGCGCTACGGCCCGCGTGAGCGCATCGACTGCACCGGCTGCGCCGTCATCCCCGGCCTGATCAACGGCCACGCTCACGTGCCCATGAGCCTGCTGCGCGGCATGGTCGCCGACCAACAGCTCGATGTCTGGCTCTACGGCTACATGTTCCCCGTGGAGAGCCAGTTTGTGAACGAGGAGTTCAGCTATGTCGGCACGCTGCTCTCCTGCGCCGAGATGCTGCGCGGCGGCACGACGACCTTCTGCGACATGTATTTCTTTGAGGAGCAGGTGGCCCGCGCCGCCGACGAGGCCGGCATGCGCGCGATCTGCGGCCAGACGGTGATGCGCCTGCCCACCCCCGACGCACCCTCGTTCGATGAGGGTCTGGAGCGCGCCCGCCGCTTCATCGAGCAGTGGATCGGCCACGAGCGCATCGTGCCCACCGTGGCGCCCCACGCCCCCTACACCTGCACCGATGGCCCCGCAGCCGCACCTGGAGCAGCCGCGACGCCGCCACGCGCGCCGGCCTGATCGGCGAGCTGCTCGCGCTCATCGGGGTAGACGAGAGCGTCCTGGTGAAGCAGGAGTATGTGGAGATGGAGTAGCGGGAGACAGGGAGACAGGAAGACAGGGAGACAATCTGTTACCGCCGACAGGCGCTCCTTGTCTCCTTGTCTCCAGCCCAAGCGCAGCGAGAGCGGTCTCCCTGTCTCCCTCGGAGATGCCCAATGACAAAACCTTACCTCATCGGCCTCACCGGCGGGATCGCCTGCGGCAAGAGCACTGTGCTGGCGATGCTGGCCGCCCTGGGCGCGCGCAGCATCGACGCCGACCGGGCCACCCACCGCGTGCAGCAGCCCGGCACGCCCACCTACCAGCAGATCGTGGCCGCCTTCGGCCCCGCCATCCTGAGCAGCCCCGACGGCCCGATCGACCGGCGCAAGCTCGGCGCGCTTGTCTTCGGCGACCCGCAGCTACTGCTGCGGCTGGAGCAGATCGTTCACCCCGCTGTGCGCGCCGAGATCAACGCTTTCCTGGATGCGGTCGCCAAGGCCGGCGGCTACAGCACGCGCCTGCGCCCCATCGAGCGCCCCATCGCCGTGATCGACGCCATCAAGCTGCTCGAGTCTGGCTGGGCCAAGCAGTGCGATCAGGTCTGGGTGGTGACCTGCCCCGAGGATCAGCAGCTCGACCGACTCATGCACACGCGTGGCATGGGCGAGGCCGAGGCGCGCCAGCGCATCGCCGCCCAGGCCCCGCAGGCCTCGCGCCTGGCCCAGGCCACTGTGGTGATCGACAACAGCGGCAGCCAGGCCCACACCCGCGCCCAGGTCGAGGCCGCCTGGCAGAACGTGCTCACCGCCATCCATAGCCAGTAGACTAATTTATCCGCAGATTGCGCAGATAACGCAGATGTGGCGCGACCTGCCCTCAATCTGCGTAATCTGCGTAATCTGCGGACAGCTCTCCGTCGCGGCGGGGCGCTCACTCCACCGGGATCGCCACCTCGCCCAGCACGCCCCCCAGCACCCCCACCGCAGTGCGCCCGCGCAGCGCGCTCTCGGGGCGCAGCAGCAGGCGGTGGCGCAGCACCGGCGTGGCCAGGCGCTTCAGGTCGTCGGGGATGGCGTAGTCGCGGCCGGCGAGTGCGGCGGCGGCCTGGCTCGCGCGGAAGAGCGCCAGCGTCGCCCGTGGGCTTGCGCCGAGCGCCAGATCTGGGTGGGCGCGCAGGGCGCCGGCCAGCCGCACGAGGTAGTCGCGCAGCGGCTCGGCCACATGCACGCCCCACACAGCTCGCTGGAGCTCCGGCAGCTGCGCGCCCTCGGCCACCGGCCCCAGCGCGTCGATCGGGTGGGCGCCCGCCAGCGCGTCGAGCATCGCCAGCTCCTCGGCGGGCGTGGGATAGCCCATGCTCACCTGGAGCAGGAAGCGATCAAGCTGCGCCTCTGGCAGCGGGAAAGTGCCCTCGAACTCCACCGGGTTCTGGGTGGCGAGCACCAGGAACGGCTTAGGCAGGACATGGGTCTCGCCATCCACGCTCACCTGGCCCTCGCCCATCGCCTCTAGCAGCGCGCTCTGGGTGCGCGGCGTGGCCCGGTTGATCTCATCGACCAGGATCACGCTGCTGAAGATCGGGCCGGGCTGGAACACAAAGCGCGCCTCGCCCTGGCGGTACACGCTCACGCCCGTCACATCGTTGGGCAGCAGGTCTGGCGTACACTGCAGGCGGCGGAACGGCACGCCGAGCGAGACGGCGAGCGCGCGGGCCAGCATGGTCTTGCCGACGCCGGGCACATCCTCGATCAGGGCGTGGCCGCCGCAGAGCAGCGCCACCAGCAGCAGATCCACCGCCTCGGCCTTGCCCACGATCACGCGGGCAATATTCTGGCGCACGCTGTCGGCGAAGGCGGGGATCTCGGCCAGCACTAAAACTGACCCGCAAAATGGCACGCCGCGAAGTGGCCCTTCTTCTTCTCCTCCAGGGCTGGCTCCTCCTCGCGGCAGATCTCGCGGGCGATCCAGCAGCGCGGGTGGAAGCGACAGCCTTTAGGCGGGTTGATCGGGCTCGGCACATCGCCCTGCAGCACGATCCGCTCGCGGCGCTGCGTCGGGTCGGGGTTGGGGATGGCCGAGATCAGCGCCTTGGTGTAGGGGTGCAGCGGCTCGCGGAACAGATCGTCGCGGCTAGAGAGCTCCACCATCTTGCCCAGGTACATCACGCCCACCCGGTCGGAGATATGCTCCACCACCGCCAGGTTGTGCGCGATAAACAGGTAGGTGAGGCCGAACTCGCGCTGCAAGTTTTTGAGCAGGTTCAGCACCTGCGACTGGATCGACACGTCTAAGGCGCTCACCGGCTCGTCGCAGACGATCAGCTTGGGCTCCATGATCAGCGCACGGGCGATACCGATGCGCTGCCGCTGCCCGCCCGAGAACTCGTGGGGAAAGCGGGTCATCTGGTTGGCGTGGAGACCTACCCGGCCCAGCACCTCGCGCACCCGCTCGCGGCGCTCGTTCACCGTGCCAATCCCATGGATCACCAGGCCCTCCGCGATGCTCTCGCCCACCGTCAGGCGCGGGTCGAGCGAGGCGTAGGGGTCCTGAAAGACGATCTGCATATCGCGGCGCAGCACCTTCATCTGTCTGCCGCCAGCCTTGAGCACATCCTTGCCCTCGAACAGCACCTCGCCAGCCGTGGCCTGCTCCAGCCGCAGCACCGTGCGGCCCGTCGTCGTCTTGCCGCAGCCCGACTCGCCCACAAGGCCCAGGGTCTCGCCGTGTTTCACGGAGAAGCTCACACCGTCTACGGCCTTCACCGTGGCCACGGTGCGGCGCAAGATGCCGCCCTTGATTGGAAAATGCTTCTTGAGGTTCGTCACCTCTAGGAGCGCGCTGCTATCGGGTGTGGCGCTGGGCGCCGTATTCAGCTTGGGGGCTGCCATTCATTTACCTCAACTCTCTCGCTGCGGGTTCCGGCTGCGGCGGCCCTGTGCCCCGTACCCTGTAGCCTGTGCCCTCGCCTCACTCATACAGCCAGCAGCGCACCTTGCGCCCAGCTTCGAGCGGGATGAGCGGCGGCGGCTGGTCACATTTGTCGAAGCGTTTGCTACAGCGGGCGGCGAAGCGGCAGCCTTTGGGCGGGTTCATCAGGCTGGGCACCGTGCCGGGAATCACCTCCAGGTCGTGCTTTACCTGGCCGAGCACGGGCATGGAGTGCAGCAGCCCCACAGTGTAGGGGTGCTTCGGGTCGGCGAAGATCGCGCGCACATCGGCGTACTCCACCACCTGGCCCGCGTACATCACGATCACATTGTCGGCCATCTCGGCCACCACACCCATGTCGTGGGTGATCAGAATGATCGCCATATCGACCTTCTCGCGCAGATCGCGCATCAGGTCGAGGATCTGGGCCTGGATCGTCACATCAAGCGCAGTGGTAGGCTCGTCGGCGATCAGCAGCTCGGGGTTGCAGGCCAGCGCCATGGCGATCATCACGCGCTGGCACTGCCCGCCAGAGAGCTCGTGGGGGTACTGGCTCATGCGCCGCTGCGGGTCGGCCATGCCCACCATCGTCAGCAGTTCCACGCAGCGCCGCTCGGCCTCGGCGCCCTTAATGCCCTGGTGGATCTCCAGCGTCTCCGTGATCTGGTCGCCAACTTTGAAGACCGGGTTGAGCGCCGTGGTGGGCTGCTGGAAGATCATCGAGATTCTGTCGCCGCGGATCTTGCGCATCTCCTCGTCGTTGAGCGGGGCGAGATCCTTGCCGTCGAAGATCACCTGGCCCTCCACGATCTTGCCGGGGTAGCTCACCAGGCGCAAGATCGAGAGCGAGGTGACGCTCTTGCCCGAGCCAGACTCGCCGACGATGCCGAGCGTCTCGCCGCGCCGCAGCACGAAGTCCACCCCGTCTACCGCCTGCACCACGCCATCCTCGGTAAAGAAGTGGGTCTTGAGCCCTTCCACGCGCAAGAGCTCGCGGGCGCCGCTGCTCACCGTGCGCGATTGGGCGCTTGTTCTCGTTGTGGGTGCTGTAGTCATAGCACGCTCCTACCTAAATCCGCTGGCGTGGGTCGAGCGCATCGCGCAGCCCGTCGCCGATGTAGTTGATTGCGATCGAGGTGAGCAGGATCGGCAGGCTGGGGATAAGCGGCATCCAGGGGTGCTGGAACATGTAGCTCTGGGCAAACGAGAGCATGTTGCCCCAGGTGGGCGTTGGGTCCTGGATGCCGAAGCCCAGGAAGCTCAAGGCCGACTCCGCCACCAGGGTGCCGTTCACGCCCAGCGTAAAGTCCACGATCATCGGCGGCAGCGAGTTCGGGAAGATGTGCTTGCTGAGAATGCGCAGGTTGGAGGCGCCGAGCGCGCGCGACGACTCGATGTAGACGTTCTCACGCACCGAGAGCACCATGCCGCGCATCAGGCGCGCCGTGCCTGTCCAGCCAAACAGCGCCAGAATCATGATCACGGCAAAGATGATGCGCGCCTCGCGTTCGCTTACCGCAAAGATCCAGGCCAGGAAACTTACAAAAAACTCTGGGAGCGGCACGCTATTAATATTCTGCACCAGGATCGACGCGAGGATCAGGAGCAGCAGCAGGGTCGGGAAGGTGGCCACAACCTCCAGGATGCGGCTGATCAGCGTGTCCACCCAGCCGCCGAAGTAGCCCGCCAGCATCCCCAGCACCACCCCGATCGACGATGCAATGATCGTCGCGATCAGGGCCGTGCCCAGCGAGACGCGCGAGGCGTAGAGCAGGCGGGTCAGAAAGTCGCGGCCCAGATGGTCGGTGCCAAGCACGCGGAAGTTCCCCTCCACGTCGGTCGTGAAGGGCGGCACAAAGCGTGTCTGCAAGTTTGGCTCGTCGCGCGGGAAGGGCGCAATCACGGGCGCCAGGGCCGAGACGATCAGCAAGAAGCCCAGCAGCCATAGGCAGACAACGGCGAGCTTGTGTTTGCGGAAGCGCCGCACCACAATCTGCCACTGGCTCTCGGATTTCCCGCCCGCTGTATCGGCAACTGGAACGGCTGTGGTAGATGTAGCCATCTGCTTCTCCTAGCTGAGCCTGATACGCGGATCGACCAGTGTGTACAGAATGTCGGTGATCAAGATGCCGATCAGCAGCAGCACCACATTCACAAACAGCAGCGCCATCACCACATTATAGTCGTTGCGGCCCAGCGCGTCGATAAAGAGCCGCCCCAGCCCCGGCCAGTTGAAGACTGTCTCCGTGATCAGCGCGCCACCAAAAATCGTCGCCAGCACGCCGGCCAGCAGCGTCACAAACGGGATGAGCGAGTTGCGCAGCGCGTGCTTGATCACAACCATGCGCTCCTTCACGCCCTTGGCCCGCGCGGTACGCACATAGTCTTGCTGCAGCACCTCTAGCATGCTGCCGCGCACAAAGCGGCTCCAGCCCGCCAGGCTGATAAACGTGAGCACGGTGCAGGGCATCAGGAAGCGCAAGAAGCGATCAAGAAATGAGCCCGCCTCGACGTTGCCGATCAGCGGGATCACAATATCGCGCGTGCCCACGGCATCGCCAGAGGGCAGGAAGGGCAGGCCCGCCTGCTTCGCCAGGATCGAGAAGATCAGGATGGCGAAGATCCCAAAGACAAAGCTTGGCAGCGAGGCGCCAATAAAAGCCACCGTCGTCATAATATAGTCGAAGCGCGAGTACTGCTTCACCGCTGAGTAGACGCCGATCGGCACGCCGATCAGGATGGCCAGCAGCACCGAGGCGCTCATCAGGTAGAGCGTGTAGGGCAGCCGCGTCATGATCAGATCGGTTACGGGACGGTCGCGCAGGATCACCTGGCTTACCCCGAAATCGCCGAAGAAGACGCCCCGGCTCACCTTGCGGCCCTCGAGCTCGGCCAGCGTCGCCGTGTCGGCGCAGCCCTCGGTAATAAACTCCACCCGCCCGTCGGGGTAGGTAAGCTTCACCTGCTGCGGGGTAGCGCAACCCACCACCCAATCGGCGCCAAGCGAGCCGAAGAGCGGGCCGCTGGGCCAGCCGATCAGCCAGCGCGAGAAGCGCACGGGCAAGGCCAGATCGAGCTCGAAGCGCGCCTGCACGCGCTTGATATCGTCTTCGTCGATCCGTCTGGCCCCTGAGTTCTGGCGCTCGGCGAGGATCGCGTCGATCGGGCCGCCGGGGACGAGATAGAGCAGGCCATACGACAGAATCGCGGCGACGATCGTCACAATCAGCATCTGAAACAGGCGACGAATAAGAAATGTAGCCATGAGCGGCTCGCTTTCCGTGTTCCCTTGGCTGGCGCCCCTTGGGCAAGCATGCAAATGCAGAGCGCGGCTGCAAGATCTAAGATCTTGCAGCCGCACGTCCGACCGGCGCATCACCCCCAGCGCTGCATCGGTCGGCGCCTCAACCTACTTCACAAAGAGGTTGAAGTCGATGTGCTCCCAGGTGGGGCTGGCGATGGTGAAGGCCTGCACATCGCCTGCCGCTGCCGCATCCAGCACCGTCTGCACCTCGGCGCCGGCGCCCAGGGTCTCGGTGCCGAGCACGTCTACCTCGCCGGTAAGCAGCTGGGCCACGGCCTGGTTGGTGTCGGCGATGAACTTAATCACGATCGTCTTGATCGCCGGCTCACCCTTGTAGTAGTTCGGGTTCGCCGTGAAGGTCATGCTCTGACCCTTCTCCCAGCTGTCCAGCACGTAGGGGCCGTTGCTCAGCGGGTCGTCGACGATCTCGGGCAGGGTGGCCCACTCGGCGGCAGGCACATCGGCCAGCGTGCGGCCATCGGCCAGCACCTGATGCGAGGGGTAGGCGCCCACCGTGTACACGAAGTACTCGGGCCACTGCACGCCAGGGTGGTACGTCACGGTGTAGCTGGTGTCGCTGAGGTAGTCCACCTTGGCCGTCGACTCGCAGACGGTGAGCGAGACAGCGCCCGACTCCGGGTCGCAGTTGATCTTATTGGCCAGCTCAAAGTCGGCCTGCTTCAGGGGCTCGCCGTCCTCCCACTTGATGCCCTCGACGAACTCGAAGGTCACGGCCAGCTGCTTCATCGTCAGCGCGCCGCTCTCGTAGGTCACGGTCTCGCCGGCAGCGTTGACCACCGTAACGCCAGCGGCCAGCTCAACGGCTTCGCCGTCGGTGTTCCAGACGATATCGCCCGGACTCACCTCGATATCCTCGTTGGTGGAGCCGCCGTTCTCGATCGTGGGCAGCTCGGTCAGACCCTCCGCCTGGTAATCGTAGTCGAAGGTTGTGGCGGCGGCAACACCAAGCAGATTGGCGGCAGTGCGCTGCACAGCCGCGCTCTCGATCACGCCCCAAAGGCTGGCTGGCTCCTGGGTGAAGCCGAGAACCACAGTGTCGCCATCGCTCACCGTCCACTCGTCGATGTTGGCGGTGTAGTACTCGGTGGGGTTGGGGACGAAGCCCGTCACGCGGTTAGCCGCAGCGGCGGCTTCAGTGCGGTTGAAGAGCGGCAGGCTCACCATGTCCTTGGTGAACTCCTGCTGGAAAGTGGCGAACTGCGCAATGCGCTCCTCGCGGTTTAGCGTGTTGTTCGCGGCGAGGATAGCCTGGCTGGCGGTGTCGTTGCACCAGCCCATGTAGTTCTGGCCGTTCCAGTTGTTGGAGGGCAGCGGGATCTGGTTGCAGGCGTAGAGCGTCTGGCCGCCCGGATCGGTCTCGCCGACCCACGCGAAGGCGCCGAGCTCGAACTCACGGCGGCGCAGGCCGGTGCTGCTGCCGAACCAGTAGGAGCCGGGGGCGAAGGTCGGGATGATCTGGACACCGCAGGCCGCCATCTGCTGGATGAACACCGCCGACCACGTCTGGCGGAACTGGGCGTTCGTGGTTGTGAAGCTCAGCGAGAGCACATCGCCGTCGGCGTTCGCGCGCTCGGTCTCGCCCTCGGCCAGCGTCCAGCCGGCCTCATCGAGCAGCGCCGCGCCCTTCTCGACATCAAAGGGGTAGGTGGTAAGGCCGTCGGTCGCCAGCGCCCAGTGGCCCTGGGGCAGATTGGCGTCCATCAGCAGCTTGCCCTGCTGCGCCTCGTCCAGGAAGGGGTAGACCGACGCGATCAGCTCAGGCCGGTTGGTGCAGTGGGCGATCGCCTGGCGCACCTTCAGGTCGCTCAGAATCGGGTGCGGCGTTGTCCAGGCCTCGCTCACAGCGGCAGGCGCCTCGGCAGTGGGCGCGCTCGGGTCAGCCGTCGCGGCGACCACCACGGTCTCGCGGATCGGCTCGGCAGTTTGTACGACAACAACAGTCTCGCGGATCGGCTCGGCGGGCGCGACTGGCGTCTGGCCACCACATGCCGCAAGCACGGGCACCATGATCGCCAGCAGGGCCAGGACAGCGATAGGGCGCTTGGAAAGAATACCCATCTTCGTTCAGACCTCCTTAAACAGACAGCGTTGCGACCATTCGCGACGCTTGCGAACTCGTCGGCACCTGCTGGGGGCACAGCGCCGGGTGAGCAGCATACTCGTGAGCCTACCACATCCCGGCGGGAGCGCTGCCTCACTAGAAACACAAAGGCGCCTAAAAGTCGCTAGCGTGTAGAGACTTGTAGGCGCACAGGCGCTCGCAACGCTGCGGGCGTTTCTGTTCGGGCCCGGCTTCGTACGGAGGTAGAGATCCCTGTGGTGCCGTGTATGACGCTAACGAATATTTAATCCAGAGTATAAACTGTTACAGGAGTGCTGTCAAATGTTAAGCCTGTTAAGGCTGCAAAGGTTTACCGCGTATCAGTGGCATAAAAAGCTCGTGCGCGGGGCGCTGCCGCCCCCGTGCCCCCGGCCCAGAAGGGGCCGCCGCCGGCCCCCTCTGGACTCCCCGACGTGAGGGGCGCTGTCCCCTCAACCCCCAAACTTGATAGCCGCCCCTCGGACGTGGCGGCTGTCGGCTTTAGGGGTCCAGGGGACGCAAGTCCCCGGCGGCGGGGTGTCGGGGGGCGGGCGTCCGCCCCCTGAGGCCGGGGTGCGGGGCGGCAGCGCCCGCCCGCGATCCCTGCGCAAGGGGAAGCCACCGCGCCCAAAGCGCCATGCTATAATGTAGCCAAATATCGCCGCCACAGCCCCAAACCCAGGAACTGCCGTGTCAGCGCCACCACTCCTGCTGGCCGAAAGACTCATCCCGGCGCTCCGCACCCTCTGCGCCCAGCCTACGGTTGTGGGCCAGCCGGACGACCTCGCCCACGGCGCGGAGCTGATCGCGGCGCTGCTCCACAGCCTGGGCATGCAGGTGCGCGTCGCGCATAGCTCAGCCCCACCTGTGGTGATCGGCCGCCGCGCCGGGCGCTCTCCCTTTACCCTTTTGCTCTACCATCGCTTCGACACGCCCCCCACCGGCCCCTGGCTCGCCTGGTCCCACGAGCCCTACCAGCTCGCCGAGCGCGATGGCGCGCTCTACGCCCGTGGCGTCTCCGAGGGCAAAGGCCC
>JAYUYB010000299.1:0-10689 GCA_043752655.1 Chloroflexota bacterium | reverse complement strand
GTCCTAAAGCCTCAAGTGGTCGATATGTGGCACGGCCTGCGGCCCGAGGGCCAGGGTATCAGCGACACATTCAGCGCCGACGGCGACATCACCGCCATGAGTTTTGCCGTCGCGCACTCTTTCGGCTACACCCCCGCGCGCGCCACGCTGCGGCGCTACATCGTCGGCGACTGTTGTATGACGTATCCCAAGGAGCTGCAGCGCTCGCTCTCGGCGACCGCCCACGCCGCCCACGCACTCGCGCTGCTCGGCGACGACCCGACACCGCTGCTCGACAACCTCTGCGCGCAGCGCAGCCCAGAGCGGCTCTGGGAAGGCGACAAATGGCACGCCTCGTGGACCTACATCACCGGGCATACGATCAGCGCGCTGCTCGCCGCCGGGCGCAGCGACGAGGCGCTGGCCGCCCTCCCGGCCCTGCTTGATCGACAGCACCCCGACGGCAGTTGGGGCGTTACCGAGGCCCGCGACGAAGAGACGGCCAACATCACGCTGGCCCTGCTCGACATCGAGCGCTGCAAGCTTCTGCCGGAGCAGCTGCGTGGTGCCCTCACTCGCGCCGGTGCCTGGCTGATGCGGCAGTACCGCCCGCTGGACGAGGCGACGGGCGCGTGCTGGATCGGCAAGGAGCTTTACCGCCCCCGGCGGATCGCGCGCACGCTACACCTCAGCGCCCTGCTTGGCTGCCTGCGCAGCGGCTACATCTCGCTTGACTGAGCCTGGAGCACCACTATGCCCGATGCCCCTGCCATGCCCGAGCTTGAGAGCTTCCTCGCGGCCCCTGCCTCCACTGTAGCCGCCGTGGCCCCACGCACGCTGATGTTTGCGGCGGGCGGCACCCGGCGCGACGCCGTGCTGCACGGGCTGGCCGTAGATCGCTACAGCGACGAGCTGGCCCGCTTCTCGATCCAGCGCTTCACCGATACAGTGGGGCACTGCTTCCGGCTTGGGGTTCAGAACGTGATCGCAATCACCGTGCGCTCGTCGCAGCTCCAGGAGCAGGGCGCCTACCGCGACTTCATCATCGACGGCGCCATCCGCACGCTCGGCGCGCTAGGCGTGCCGCTGTACAACAAGCTCGGCTGCCGCGTGCGGCTGTTCGGCCACGATCGCTTCCCCGCCTTCGCGGGCCTGGCCGCCATGCTAGAGGCGGAGACCGACCAGACGAGCCCGCAGACAATCTGGTGGCTGATCAGCGAGTCAAACGAGCAGACCTGGGAGCGCGTGATCGCCGCCGCGCAGGGCGTGACGAGCTTCGCCGAGCTGAGCGAGCGCTACTTCAGCGCCCAGGTGCCGCCCGTGGAGCTGTATGTAAGCTTCGGCAAGCCTTTTGTGAGCCCGGAGAATATGCCACTGCCGCTCTTCGGCACCGACGCCCACTGCTACTTCTACCAGCGGCCTGGCTACGCGATCAGCGAGCGTGAGCTACGCATGATGATCTACGACTACGCCTACCTGCGTCGCACGTGGACGGCTGACAAAAGCAATCGCTACGTAGGAATCGAGGAGCAGCGCGCGATCTGGGAGCGCGGCGACATTCTCGGCCTCGGCCAGCGCGTGGGAGCATTCTGGCACCCACAACTTCCTGAAAGTGAGCAGAGTCAATGACAGCACAGCCTGTGGAGCAGCGACCGGCCCTACGTCTCAACCAGCGTCAGGTGGGCATCGGTCTGCTCGCCTTGATGACCGTCGCCGTCGGGATCATCCTGATCCTCCAGCTAATCAACCCGCGCACTGCGGCCGACATAGCCATTACCGTTGTGGGCTTCCTCGCGTTCGCGGGGCTGCTCGTGGCCTACTGGGGCGGCTGGCGCTACGCGCCCTACGCCGTGGTGATCAGCGTGAGCTTACTAAGTATCCTTCAGCAGGAGCCGTACCTCACTGGGCAGGTGAGCCTGGCGATCCTTGTCGCGCCGGTGATCGCGCTGATCCTGACGGGGCCGGGGTGGGTGCTCGCAAGTGCTGCGCTTGTGCTTGGCGGGCTGATCATTCGTGCAGGCGGCGTGGGCGTCTACACCGACCTGCCCACGATTATTATTTTTGTGATGATAATCGGCGGCATGGTCCTTGCGCGCCTCGTCACCGACACGGCCCAGCACGCGTCAGAGGCCAGTGCCGCCCGCGCGGAGCAGGCCCTGATCTATGTGGAGGCCCAGGCCGCCGAGATGTCGCGCAAGGCCGAGGAGCTCGAACGCCAGAACGAGGAGCAGCGCCGCCTGATCGACCTCGTGGCCACCCTGGAGGTGACCGCCGTTGCTATCGCAGACGGCGTGCTGCTGGCACCTGTGGTAGGCCACCTGGACAGCCGACGCGCCGCCAGTTTAACCGACAGGCTGCTGCACGAGGTGAACGCCACGCACGCGCGTCTGGTGATCCTCGATATTGCTGGTGTGCCCGCCGTGGACACCGCCGTAGCCCAAGCGCTGCTGCGGGCTATCCAGGCGGTGCGCCTGCTCGGCTGCGATGTTGCGATCACCGGCATCTCGGCTAGCATCGCCGCCACCATGACCGAGCTCGGCATCAACATGGCCGGCGTTCGCACCGCGCGCACGCCTCAGGAGGCGCTCGACCAGGCCATCACAGCCACCTCGCGCATCGCCACCAACGCTATACGGCGCAATTAAAGCCTGGGGGCGCCCACAAGGGCAACGATGGGGTGGGCGCCCACAAGAGCCACCCCGACGGATCCCTCCTACGCTACGCGGGTGCCGCAGTTGGGGCAGAACATGGCGCTGGTGGGCATAGCGAAGCCGCAGACGCCGCACTGCTTTGTGGCCGAGGGTGCGGGCGGTGGCGAGGCCGGCTGCTCGTAGCTGATCGGCACCTGCTGCGCCTGCTGGGTCGGTACGGGCACAGCCATCGGCGGCTCCTCGTACAGCTCGGACTGGGCCTGCTTCAGCTCCTCCTCCTTCACAACCAGGGCGCTGCGCAGCTGCTCCATAGCGCCGGACAGCTCGGCCAGCGACGCCGACTGGATCTGGCCAGCACGCTGCAGCTCGTAGGCCTTCTGGCCTAACTCGCCAAGCTTTGAGTCCATCTGGCGCCGAAACTCGTTCACCTCGCCCTGGAGGCGGGTTGTTCTTTGAAACTTCTCAGCTTCGAACTTGGCTCGATCTACGCTTTGGGTGAGCGTCTTGCTCAGATTATCCAGAAACCCCATTGGGCAACCTCCTTGAGCGCTGCTTGACTTACGGCTCTACGCCGTCTGACGCTTTGACGTTCCCACAGGTGCGCGGGATGCATCGGCACCAAAATTGTAGCATAGCGCACCCACCCACCACCGAAAGGACCTGCCATGACCACATTGCTTGTGCTGTCTACGTCTACCCCCGACGCTGTGGGTCGGCTAGTTGCCCTGCTGGAGCGCCACCGCCACACCTCCCCCCAGCTGGAAGAGGAGCTAGCGCGGCAGCAGACGCTCACGCACACGCTGGCGGAGCATCGGCTGCGCGGCGACCGCGCCCTGAGCGCGTGGCGCACGGCGCTCTCGCGGCGCTGGGAGTGCGAGGTAAGCGCCCAGCGCGCCTATCGCAGCGTGCAGCGGCAGCTCGGCGACTACTACGGCCCCGATACGGTCTACGCTCAACTGATCGCGCCAGCCCACCCCAGCGGCAGCGGCACCGCCAGCGATCTGCTGCACGAGCTGCGCCGCCTGGCCGCCTCGCTCGAACTGCTCGCGCCGTGCCCGCCCTTCGCCGCCGAGGCTCTGGCACGCCTGCACGTAACGGGCGACGAGCTGGCCGTGGCGATCGAGCAGTCGCAGCGCTGCGAAAACGAGCGCCGCAGCGTGAGCATCGAGCAGCGTATGGCGGTGAACCTCTACGGGCGCGCCTACGAGCGCGCACGCCGCCTGCTGGCGGGCTACATCGGCGAGCAGGCCCTGGCCCTCCCGCCCAGCTGTCCCGAACGCGACGAACTGCCCGGCTAGATCCCTGGCGCCAACCGCTGCAGCTCCGCGCGCAGCCGGGCAATGCGCGCCGTGTTGCCGCGCTCATCGCCGAGCACCACCAGCTGGTGCTTCTTCTGGGCCAGCTCGGAGCAGAGCTCGTAGAAGCGTCGCGCCTCTTTGCTACGCATTCGCGCCCCTACTTGCCCGCGCAATGAGCCCGCCGTCTGGTACTGGGTATAGCTGAGCGTGCCCTGGGCCACCTCGTCCTGAAGATATGCTCTGATCCAGCGCCGCTCGCGCAAGATCGCCCAGGCCGCCACGCAAAGCGCAATCCCCCAGCCGATCCAGTCGATGCCGAGCGTGGCCGCGAGCCCGCCAAGCCCGAAGCTGCCGACGAGCAGCGTGGCCATGCTGTTGTGGAGCGCGTGGAGAAAGACCGCCACCATCCAGCCGAGCAGGGGGGCCACGATCTTGATGGTCCGGCCCGGCCGCAGGCGCGCCACAGCCAGCCCTACCCCGATAAAGGCCGTGTACACCGCGTGCCCCCAGCCGCCAAGGATCACTCGCAGCACAAAGAGGATGAATAGCGAGCCGTAGCCGCCATCGCCATAGCCTGCGAAGTACAGGTAGAGCACATTCTCGGTGGCGGCGAAGCCCAGGGCCGTGATCGCGCCGTAGACCATGCCGTCGAGCACGGAGTCGAACTCGTCGGGGAAGGCGAGGAAGATGATCGTAACGGCAAGCCCCTTGAGGCTTTCCTCGACGATAGGTGCAAAGAGCGTTGTGCCTGTGAACTCGGCCAGCGCTGAGTCGCCGGTGAGCGCCTCGGTGCTCAGCTGGAGCAGTGTGGTCCAGATGATTGCGCCGCCGGTGGCCACGACAGCGCCCCAGATGAAGGCCCCGAAGAGCAGGCGCTTCGGCTCCTTCTCGAAGCGGTCGAGCCAGTAGACAAACCAGGCGTAGCAAAGGGCGGGCACGTAGCTGAGCAGCACCGAGAGGGCGAGGGCCATGTGCGGACTCCGGGTAGAACAAGGGGACAGGGGACAGGGCAATCCATCTTCCGGGAAGGCTTCTTCCAGGCTGAGGGAGTCGTGGAGGACCACCTTCCCGGAAGAGCATCACGGGCGATTCTATAAGACGCCTTTGGTGCTGGGGATGGCGTCGGCGAGGCGGGGGTCGAGGCGGGTGGCGGCGTCCATGGCGCGGCCAAGGGCCTTGAAGATCGCCTCGACTTTGTGGTGATCGTTGCGGCCGTAGAGCACCTGGGCGTGGAGGTTCAGGCGCCCGTGGGCGGCGATGCTCTCCAGCAGGTGGAAGATCATGTCGGTGCCGAGCTGGCCCACGCGCGGCGTGGCAAACTCGGCCTGAACCACGCAGTATGGCCGACCGCCAAGATCCACGGCCACCAGGGCGAGAGCCTCGTCCATCGGCACGAAGCTGTGGGCGGTGCGCACGATCCCGCGCCGCTCGCCGAGCGCCTGGTCGATGGCGCGACCAAGGCAGATGCAGGTATCCTCGGCGGTGTGATGCTCGTCGATCTGGAGGTCGCCCACGGTGCGCACGCGCAGGTCGAACAGGCCGTGGCGCGCCCAGAGCGTGAGCATGTGGTCGAGAAAGCCCACCCCGGTGCTGATCTCGGCCTGGCCGTTGCCGTCAAGGCTCAGGCTGAGGCTGATCTGGGTCTCGCCGGTGGCACGCTCGATGGTGGCAGTGCGTGGCTGCATCATTCGGCCCGGTGAATGCTGCGCTCGCTGCTGAAGCCCTCGGGGTAGCGGCGGCGCAGCTTCTCGATATTTTCGGCCATCACGTCGCCGAGCTGCACGCCGAGGGCGTCGCAGGCGAGGGCAGCATACCAGAGCACGTCGCCGAGCTCCTTGCGCAGCGCGGCTTCGTCGAGCATATGGGCATGGTACACATGTTTTTTCAGCGTATCGCCGAACTCGCCCGCCTCGCCGCACAGGCCGAGGGCAGCGTTGAGCAGGCGCTCGCGCTGCTCGCGGTCGGGCGCCTCGGTGCGCAGGGCTAGCCGCTGATACTCATTCGCGTCCATCAGAGCTGTCCTATCAGCTGCATCAGCTCGGCGCGCACGGCGGCGTTGCTGCTGATGCCGTCGTCGCCTGCGATGATCGGGCGGCCTTGCCAGTCGGTGTAGCTGCCGCCGGCTTCGCTCAGGATCGGGAAGAGTGCGGCGGCGTCCCAGATATTCATGATCGGGTCGATCATGGCCTCGGCGCGGCCAGTGGCCACAAGCAGGTGGCCGTAGCAGTCGCCCCAGGTGCGGAACATGCCCGCGGCCGCCAGAAGGCGCTGGAACGCCTCGCCTTTGCCATACTGCTCGTAGCCTGCGGCCACACTGGAGAGCAGCAGGCTCTCACGCATGGTGGCGACCTGCGAGACGCGGCAGGGGCGCCCGTTCCACCAGCAGCCTTGGCCGCTGGCGGCGTAGACGACCTCGCCGAGGGCGGGCAGGTTTACGACACCCACGACGGGCGCGCCCTCGCGCTCCAGGCCGACCATCACGCCATAGAGCGGCACGCCCCTGATGAACGAGCGCGTGCCATCGATCGGGTCGAGGATCCAGCGGTAAGTGGCGTCGCTGGCGCCGCTGAGTCCCGCCTCCTCGCCAAGCACAGCGTGGCTGGGGTAGCGGGCTGCGATGGCTGTGCGCAGGAAGGCCTCGGACTCGCGGTCGGCCACGGTGACGGGCGACTCGTCGGCCTTCTGGTCGACGGCAACGCCGCTCTGGAAGTAGCGCAGGGTGAGCTTGCCGGCCTGCCAGGCGATCTCGTGGGCGAAGTCGAGCAGCTCGCGCAGCTCATTGGGCATGATAGGGGGTCTCCGTGAAACCTTCCGGGAAGGTATCCTGGGATGAGCTACAGCTTGTACAGCTCGCCGTACTTCTTGCGCAGGTAGGCGAGGTAGGGCGCGATGGTGAGGGGGCCGCCCGTAACGCGCTCCACCAGCTCGCTGGCGGTGTACTTGCTGCCAGGGCTGTAGATCTGCTCGCGCAGCCAGCCATGCAGGGCGCCGAACTCGCCCTGGGCCAGCTCGCTATCGATGGCGGGCTCGGCTTTGCGCGCGGTCTCAAAAAGCTGCGCGCTGAGGATGTTGCCGAGCGTGTAGCCCTGGAAGGAGCCGCCGATCAGGCCACCAAACCAGTGGACATCCTGAAGCACGCCGTCGCTGTGGGTTGGCGCGCTAATGCCGAGATCCTCGCTGTAGCGCGCGTTCCAGGCCTCGGCTAGATCCTTGACCGCGAGGGAGCCTTCCAGCATGGCCAGCTCCAGATCGAAGCGCAGCATCACGTGGAGATTGTAGGTCACCTCGTCGGCATCGGTGCGGATGAGCGAGCGCTGCACCTTGTTGATCGCGCGGTAGAACGTGTCCAGTGGCACCGCGCCGAGCTGGTCGGGGAAGGCGGCCTGGAGCTGGGGATAGTAGTGCTGCCAGAAGGGGCGCGAGCGGCCCACCAGATTCTCCCAGAGGCGCGACTGGCTCTCGTGGACGCCGGCCGAGGTGCCGCCGGCAAGCGGCGTGCCCTCGTAGGCCGCGCTCACACCCTGCTCGTACATGGCGTGGCCGGACTCGTGGAGCGTGCTGAAGAGCGCCTCGCTCAGATCGTGCTTCTTCACGCGGGTGGTGATACGCACATCGCCGACGGAGAACTTAGTGGCAAAGGGGTGATGGGTCTTATCCTGGCGACCGCGCGTGAAGTCGTAGCCGAAGCGGCGGATGATCTGCTCGCCGAAGGCCAGCTGGTCGGCCTCGGGGTAGTACTGGTGCAGGCAGGCGTCGTCGGCGGGGGGCTGGGCAGTGATCGCGTGGGCGAGCGGGGCGAGCTCGGCGCGCAGCTCGGCGAAGAGTGCGCGCACCGTCTCGGCGCGCATGCCGTAGTCGGCAAAGTCGATCAGGGGGTCGGCGATATGAGTGTAGCCGGGGAAGCAGTCGGCGATGCGGCGACTCAGCTCCAACGTTTTTCCAGGTAGGGCAGCATGGTAGCCACATCGTTGGCGGGGCGCGCCTGGGTCCAGGCCTGGTAGCTGGCGGCGCCGTGGGCATACATCTCGGCGATCAGCTCGGCGGGCACTTTAGTGAGGCGCTCGTAGCCACGGCGGGCCACGCGCACCAGGGCGGCATCGTCGTGGTCGGGGGGCAGGCTCGCCTCGTAAGGGAGCAGCTCATCGAGCAAGTGGCCGATGGCGGGGTCGGTAGCCTTTTCGTGGCCGAGCTTGCCAAGGGTGGCCATCTGGCGGCCGCGGGCGGCGGCGCCGCCAGAGGGCATGTAGGTGGACTGATCCCAGTTGAGCAGGGCGCCGGCGCTGCTCAGGTCGTCGATCTCCATGAGCCGGGCGCGCAGCTCGGCGAGCTTCTCGTGCATGTGTACCATTCCCTTGGCTACATGGGGCTTAGCGCACTTTGAGCCGGGCGAGGCGTTCGCCGGCGGCGCGCAGGGTCTCGTGGCACTTGGCGAAGCAGAAGCGGACGAGCAGCGGCACACCCTCGGGGCTAGCGTAGAAGGCGGAGGGCGGGATAGCAGCCACGCCCACGTCGCGCACGAGCCAGCGGCAGAAGTCGACGTCGCTCGCGAAGCCAGTGTTGGCAATGTCGGCCATGATGAAGTAGCTGCCCTCGGTGGGCAGCGTGGGCAGCCCGGCGCCCTCCAGGAGGCCCCGCAGCAGGGCGTAGCGCTCGGCGTACTCGGCGCGAAAAGTGGCGTAGTAGCCGTGGGCCTCGGCGCCCTCTAGGGCGGCGGCGGCGGCGGCTTGCAGCGGCGTAGCAGTGGAGAAAGTGATCCACTGGTGGGCTGCGCGCAGCGCGTCGTTCAGCCAGGCGGGGCCAACCGCGTAGCCGATCTTCCAGCCCGTGAGGCTGAAGGTTTTCCCGGTGCTGTTCACGGTGAGCGTGCGCTCCCACATGCCCGGCAGCGTGGCAATCGGAAGATGCACTGCGCCGTCGAAGACAAGCTGGTCGTAGACCTCGTCGGCGAGCACGAGCGTGTCGTGCTCGATGCAGAGCTCCGCGATCAGCTCCAGCTCGGCGCGCGTAAAGACCTTGCCGGTGGGATTGTGGGGCGTATTGAGCATGAGCAGGCGCGTGCGCGGGCTGAAGGCGGCGCGCAGCTCGGCGGGGTCGAACTGCCAGGAGGACGATGGACCGTTGACGGTGGACGGTGAAGCGGGCGCGCTGGACGGGGGACCGTTGATGGTGGACGGTGAAGCGGGCGCGCTGGAGGATGCAGGGCTACCGTCCACCGTCCACCGTCCACCGTCTACCAATCGTCTACCGTCTGCTTTCGGGGGATGGAGGCGCACGAAGCGCGGCACGCCGCCGGCCATGGTGACATCGGGGGCGTAAGCGTCGTAGAAGGGCTCGAAAACAATTACCTCATCGCCAGGGTCCACCAGGGCCTGGACGGCGCCGAAGAGCGCCTCGGTGGCGCCGCTGGTGATCGTAATCTCGCGGGCCGGGTCGAGCTCGCGCCAGCCGTGGGTACGCCAGGTGGCGGCGACAGCCTCGCGCAGGCGGGGCAGGCCGTGGGGGGGCGGGTACTGGTTGAGGTCGGCGGCGATAGCGTCGGCGGCGGCCTGTTTGATCCAGGCGGGGCCAGCGAAGTCTGGGAAGCCCTGGCCGAGATTGACAGCCCCAGTCTGAGTGGCCAGGGCGCTGATCTCGCCGAAGATCGAGGTGCCGAAGCTGCTTACGCGCACGGCGCTGCGGGCGTTGCTCATTAGTGGCTCCTGGGGAGCATGTCTGGGTGCGTCGCCCCAATGGTACCACATTTGCGGGCGCGGCCGAACCCGAGCAGGGCTACGTCATTGTCGGGGCTGTTGCCAGAGCCTGGCGCTTGCAACCGCGGCGGCAGGGCCTGCGCCCACGCAGGCGGGCGCCCGGCGCACCGCGCCACCACGGCGCGCGTGTACGCGCCCGCCTGCCCACCATGACGTAGCCCTAGAACCCGAGCCATTTGGACCACGGATGACGCGAAAGGCCGAGAAGAGCGCGAATGCGAACGGACTCGTGGTATCCTACTCACCCGTAGCGACCGCACCGCCAGCCCTCGTCCTGTAAGAAGAGAAGCGACGCCGATGGAGATCAGGGACAGGGCCGATCACGACCCGGCGACCGATGTGCTCCTGGTAGATGCCTACATGCGCTGGGCGCTGCTGGCCGCCGAGGAGGTGGTGGGCAAGAATGGCCTCGCCGTGGTGCTGCGCCAGGCCAAGCTCGAGCAGTTTATCGGCAACTACCCCCCCGAGCAGCTTAAGGTGAGCACCGGGCTGACGCTCTACCACTACGCCTCGCTCAACGCCGGGCTGCTCAACTTCTTTGGCCGCGCCGCCCGCAGCATGGCCCTGCGCATCGGCCGCAGCAGCGCCCGCTACGCCATCGCGCACCAGGGCGCGCTGTTTGGCACCGCCGCCCTGCTCGCCTCCAAGGTGCTGCCTGTCTCCACCCAGATCAAGATGGGCCTCTCCGCGATGCAGGCCGGCCTCCGCCGCCTCAGCCAGTCGGTGGGACAGGAGCGGCGGCTCGAACTGGCGGACCGCGGCGAGAGCTGGGCCTACATCGATTATGACTGCGCGATGAGCGCCGGCAAGCAGTCCGACGAGCCAATCGGCTGGATTCAAACGGGCGCCATTCAGGAGGCGCTGCACTGGCAGATCGGCAAGGAGTTCGAGGTCGAGCAGACTGCCTGCCGCTCCACCGGCGCACCTGCCTCGATCTGGCTGATCACGAAGAGCCCCAAGCTGCCCACCGCCTAGCGAGGAGCGAGCAATGGCCGACCTTACACCCGACCA
>JAYUYB010000298.1:0-10696 GCA_043752655.1 Chloroflexota bacterium | reverse complement strand
TTGGGCGCGACCGCTTTGCTGCCGGCGATAACCGGGTAGACTTCAGCCTGCGTCGTCTGTTTAGCTGCCTGCGCCAGACGCGCAAGGTGAGCGTGACGACCACCGACGAGGTTGCGCTGGAGGGACCCGAGGCGTTCACCGAGACGCTGCGGCGCGCAGGTTTCTTCGAGAGCCTGGGCTTTAAGGGCGCCAACAAGGAGCGTGAGGCCAGCGAGCGCCTGGCCGGGCTGCTGGCCGAGCTCGCCGATACCGACGGCAAGCATCGCCCCGTGCGCGATCTGCGCGGCGTCGATCTGCCCATGCTGGTGAAGGATCTGGCCCGCTTCGCCGATGTGATCTACGCCAGCCGCCCCGGCACCACCCCCGGCGAGGGCCAGCGCGCCCAGGATGTGCTCGCCCGCTACCAGCTCGACGAGACCAAGCTCAAGCGCGTCTGGGCCCAGTCGCTCACGGCCTTCCGCACCGACACCGGGCGAGTGCCGCTCTCGCAGCTGATCCAGCGCGTGCTGACGGATCGCGAGGTCGTGGTGCTCTCGTTCTCGCAGGAGGGCGCTCACGATGCCGTGCCCTATTTCTTGCTCAACGAGATCCTTACGCGGCTGCGCCAGGTGATCCACCGCAGCTTCAACGGCGGCCAGCAGAGCAACGCCCTGGTGCTGCTGGACGAAGCCCATCTCTTTGCTGGCGAGCACGCGGCCGAGTCAAGCGACGGCTCCCGCACGCGCACCTTGCTCTCCCAAAGCGTGCGCATGACTGGCAAGTACGGCGTAAGCTGGATGTTCATCACCCAGACGCTCCACGACTTCGACAAGACAATCCTGCACCAGCTGCAAGTAAAAGCCTTCGGCCAGGGCTTCAAGCTGGGCGCGGACCGCGAGTATGTGGAGACGGAGCTGGGCAAAGAGGGCTTTGCGCGCTATTGCTCGCTGCCCGACCCCAAGCGCACCGGCCGCTACACGTTTATGCTGACTGGCCCGATTGTGGCCTTGGGCTCGCTCGGCACGCCCCTCGTGCTGCAAGGCTTTCGCACCTCCGACGACCTGATGCGCGCCAATCCCCACTGCTTCAACACTGGTAGCTGAGGGAAGCGCAAAGCGTAGAGCGCAAAGCGGAAGTGCAGCCTCCTCACCCCCGCCGGACGTTCGGCTATCGGCTATCGGCTATCGGCTATTCAATGCGCGCCCAATCATGTCCAGCGCGAGGGCGGTGGTGAGCGCGGGCGAGCCGTCGTGGTGGGGCGGGTAGCCAGAGTAGGCGGCCACGCAGGGCCATGCGCCATCGGCCCCCTGCTGGGCCAGCAGCGCCCCCAGTAGCGGCATAGCCTCGGTGCGTTCGCCCAGCGCCAGCAGCGCATTGGCCCGGCATGCGAGCGTGAGCGGCCCATCGCCTGCGCCAAGGGCGAGCAGGCCCGCGCTCACCGCTGGCTCCAGCGCGGGCAGCGGGCCGTCGGCGTAGGCCCGCGTCAGCGCATACGCCAGCAGCTCTGGCGTGAGGCAGAAGACGCTCGCCGCGTCAAAGTGATCATTTTTCGTTACGTCAAGTAGATAGGCGAGTGCGCCAGGGAGCGGCTGCCCCAGCATGGCGGCGCAGAGCAGCAGATTCGCGTTCACCAGGGCGTCGAGCTGGCGCGCCAGCAGGTGCGCGCCGTCGTTCACACCTACCCAGGTGTAGAAGGGGCCGCCAGGCGCGGCCTCGTTCTCCCAGAGCAGCCGAAAGAGACTGAGCCCCGGCCGCTCGCCGAGCGTGAGCAGCGCCGCAGCCGCGCATGCGGTGTCGTCGAGATCGGCAGGAACCCGGCTGGTAGACAGTCCCTCATAGCCCCACGAGCCATCAGGGTTGCGCTGGGCGCGCAAATGCTCGCCCGCCACACGCAGGATTGCGGCGGCAGCCGGCAGCCCTGCAAAGTGGCGCAGCGCGTGAATCACAAAGCTAGTCGTGTAGACACTGCACGCATATGGCCGCGCATCACGCATATCCGCATAGCGCGCCGTCAAAGTCGGCAGCTCACCGCTCGCCCGCTGCAACGCCGCAAGCGCCACAATGGCCCGCTGCACCGCCTCTGTCAACGCCACCCGCTCGCCCTCTGTCACCCTGTCTCCTTGTCTCCTTGTCTCCCTGTCTCCCTGTCTCCCTGTCTCCCTGTCACGCCCCAAACAGCGCCCTCGCCTCGGCGCGCCAGGCGGCGCCAGCGCGAGCGGCCGCCACGCCGCGCTCGGCCTCGACGGCCAGCAGCGTATCGAGCCGCGAGGGGCCGAAGGGCGCCAGCGCCGCCTGACCCTCTTCGCAGAAGGCCGCGTGGACATCCCACCAGCGCTCCCAGAACTCCTCGTCGGCGGTGAGCCAGGCCGCCAGGCGCTCGACGCGCGCACCCTCCGCGCCCGCGCTCTCCAGCAGCGGGCGGGCGAGGGCGGCGGAGGCGGCGTTGAGCCGACCGGCGCGCAGATCGTCGAGCCAGTCGCCAGCATCATCGCCGAGCTGCCGTGCGGTCACGAGGCGGCGCAGGGCGGTGTGGACAGCGACTCGTCGGCTGTCGTCGGGCGGCAGGCCGGCCAGATCCATCTGGGCATACACGGCGAAGTGCAGGCTGGCGGCGCGGTCGGCGATCAGCTCGAGGCCCCAGGGCGCCAGGTGGGCGGCGGTGATCGGGCCAGCGCCCGGCTGGCTGGCCCGCTCGCGGGCGTAGGCGGCGGCGGCGCGAGCCTCCAGCCTGGCCAGGCGCGGCCAGCACGGCAGCGCGGGCAGGCCAAGCTCGCCGTAGATCGACACAGCCCGCAGCAGCGCAACGCCACCGCCGAGCGTCAGCTCCGGCGGCCCCTGTCCATCGAGCATGGCATCGCGGGCGGCGGCGTACCACCAGCCAAAGAGCTGGGCCGCGCCGAGCCGCCGCGCCGTGGCCGCCGGGATGGGCAGCAGATCGCAGAGCCAGGCAGGCAGCAGGGCGGCGATCGGCGCAAACGGGCCGGCCAGCAGCTCCTCAAGGAAGGGCGCGCAAAGCGCGGGCAGCGGCGGCGGGAGCGCGCCAGCAAATGCGCGCACCTCAGCGGCGAGCGCAGCGTAGAGCGAATCATCGACGGGAAGACGCATGATCTCTCGTATTGTGGGTTACGCTCGCCCTGTCCCCTGTCGCCTGTTCCCTGGTTCTACGCTGCCGCCTGAACCACCACCAGCGTAATATCGTCGTTCTGCTCGGTGGCGCCACGAAACGCAGTCACGGCGCGCCAGAGATCGTTGATGGCGTGCTCTGGCTCGGCGCGGTCGGCGGCGAGGATGGCGGCGTTCAGGCGATCATAGCCGAACAGCTCGCGGCGGCTGTTGTGCTCCTCGATCAAGCCATCGCTCAGAATGTAGAGCTGGTCGCCGGGGCCAAGCTGCAGCGTCTCCTCGCCATACTGGGCGTCGGAGCGCGCGCCAAGCGGCAACCCGCCGAGCTCGATCTCGTCTAGATGGAGGCTGCGGCGCACGATCGGGTAGGGGTGGCCTGCGTTGGAGAAGCGTAGGCTAAGCGTGCGCGTGTCGAGGATACCGTAGAAAGCCGTGATCATCTGGTGGGCGGTGTGGTCGCGGCAGAGCGCCTCGTTGGCCTGGCGCAGCACCTCGGCGGGGCTGGTGTGGCGCTGGGCGGCCGAGCGCAGCGTGGCGCGGGCGAGCGCCATCATCAGGGCAGCGGCGATGCTCTTGCCAGTTACGTCGGCCACCACGATCCCGAGCTGATTGTCGTCGAGATCGATAAAATCATAAAAGTCGCCGCTGGTCTCGCGGGCGGGCTCGGAGCGTGAGGCGATGCAGAGGCCGGGGTTCGTGAGCGGCGGCGGCGGGTAAAGCCGCCGCTGGAGGTCGCGCGCGATGGACAGATCACGCCGCAGCAGCTCATCCTGCATGATGCGCTGGCGGGCCACATTGAGTCGTGCCTCCGACGCGTCCAGGGTGCGCTGGTAGAGCCAGGTGATCACCCCGATCACCAGCAGAAACGTGCCAATGGGCAAGGCCGCCGAGACCGTCGCGTAACTCAGCGAGTCGTTGTTCCCGGTCCCGTAGACAAGGTAGTGACGCCAGAGTAGGAAGCTCACCGAGACGATATTGACGGCGGCCAAGAGGAAGGCGGTGCGCGCCCCAAGCAGCAGGCCGGCAAGCATCACGCCCATAGCAAGAACACAGGCGAAGACTAGCCCAATCGTGAAGTTTTCCTTGCTCAGAAGATTCGTGGCGCAGAAGAGCAGAATGCCGAGGTTAATGCAGAGGCTAAAGATCAGGGCCGCCAGGTCAGTGCGTCCCTGACGATCCAAGATCGCTACGCCAAAGTTCAGCAGCAGGCTACTGCTCACAAGTGTGAAGGCGAAGGTGTCGCTCCCACGCGCAACCATCACCAGGAGGCCGAGGGCGCTTGCCGCGATCAGCGTGGCGTTGAGCGGGCGCAGCAGGGAGGAACGCCGCTGGCGCCGATCCTCCGGCGCCAGTCTGGCGATAACCTGCTCAAGCTCTTGCGACACGGTACTCATTCTGCTGGTTGCTCGGCGAAGAAGACCCCTACCAGCTGCTTCCCCTGGCAGCCTCGTCGATCTGCTGATCCAGCTGATCGCGCCGCTGGCCGCGCTCCTTCACTGCCTCGCGCACCTGATCCAGCTCCGCCGGGGTAAGACTAAAGCCGCCAGACTTAATCGCGCCATCCGGGTCGTCGAGGAGCTGCTTGCGGAATGTCGGGTCGAGCATGGCACGGCCAACGAGACGCTCGAGATCGGGGCTCACGCGTTCCTCCTTACCATTGGCCCGGCCAGCATGGATGGAGTCCTACCCTAAACGAATTTTAACCTGCTGTCAAGGTTTATCATCCGCCTGGGTAGCCCTGCCGGGCGCGTTGCGTCTGCACTATAGCACACGGCATTTAGAACGTTTCGTCCACGCCGCTCTGGGAGGCCTGCGGCCCTGCGCTGTGCTACACTTGGCTGCTGCTGTCGTCCACAATCTGCGTAATCTGCGTAATCTGCGGATGATTACGCAGGCGCTAAGGAGCCTGCCCCATGCACTGCGCAACCTGTGACGCCCTGATCCCCAACGACGCGCTGTTCTGCATTATCTGCGGCGCCGCTGTGGCGACGGCGGAGACCGGCGCCACCCGGCGTCTGGACACCACGCGCCCGCTTGCGCTCGACCCAGCGATGGTGACGTCGGCATTCACCCTGCCTGGCTTTCACGTCACGCGCTCATTCGGGATCGTGCGTGGCCTCACCGTGCGCTCGGCCAGCTTCGGCGGGCAGATCGTGGCCGCCTTCCAGTCGCTCAGTGGCGGCACCATCCGCACCATGACCAACGTCTGCGAGCACGCCCGCACCGACGCCTACCTGATGACGCTGGAGCACGCCGCCCAGCTCGGCGCCAACGCGATCATCGGCTTTGGCTACGACACCACCGAGATCGCGCAAGGCATGACCGAGGTGCTCGCCTATGGCACAGCCGTGATCGCCGAGCCAGAGCGCGGCTAGAGCCGCTGGCTATCGGCTATCGGCTATCAGAACAGCCCAAACCGCTTGCGCACAGGCCGTGGATCAGGCGGGGGCAGCTCCTCACCACTCAGCACGGCGGCGGGCACAAGCCGCGTAAGGCTGTCGGCGGCCTCGGCGCTAAGCAGCGTAGCGGCGCGGGCGCGGGCCGCCCCCAGGTTGGGCAGGCGGTTGAAGTGCGGGCCGTGGGCGTCGGTGGCGAGCAGCTGGATCAGGCCGTGGGCCAGCAGCAGCTCTGCGAGGCGGCGCAGCTTCTCGCCCTGGTTGCCCAGCAGCGCGTCGGCGGTGAGCTGCATCAGCGCGCCGCGCTCCACCAGCGGCACCAGGCTGCTCGGGTCATCCTGCACAAAGCGGTAGCGCTCGGGGTGAGCCACCACCACCCGGTACCCCGCAAGCTGGATCGCAAAAAGTATGCGCTCGGCCACCGTAGGCGCAATGGCGAGCGGGAACTCCAGCAGCACCGCGCGCGCCCCCGCGTAGCCCAGCAGCTCGCCTGCCCGCAGCCGCTCCACCACCCCAGGCTCCCCATAGATCTCGGTGCCCAGCACAAGCTCCAGCGGGATCGCGGCCTCCGCCAGGGCGGTGCGCAGCTCGTGCAGCCGCGCCTGGAGCAAGCGCGTGCTGTAGCGTGTGACGCCCGCATTGGCCGAGCTGCTGCCGTGGGGCGTGGCCGCCATCACCGTCACGCCATCGGCCACCGCCGTCCGCGCCATCTCCACGGCCGCCTCCAGGCTGCGCGCGCCGTCGTCAAGCTCGTGCAGAATATGTGAGTGCAGGTCGATCATGAGTGCTGAGTGCAAACGGGCAAAGTGCTGAGTGCTGAGTGCGTCGGGCAAAGTGCTGAGCTCCGAACAGCATGCCTTGCCACCGATAGGACTCAGCACTCAGCACTAATAAGTGTATCCTCGCTCCAGCTTCGCCCCGTTCAGCACCACACCAACAATATTCGCCTTCACCTTATCCAGGATCTGGCGGGCCTCGCGGGCGCGGTCGCGGCGGGTCTGGCCCGCGTGAAGCACCAGCAGCACACCATCCATCTGCGGGGCGAGCACAGCGGCATCGGTGACGGCGCCCACCGGCGGGGTGTCGAACAGCACGATGTCGGCCTCGCGGCGCAGCCGCTCCAGCATGGCGCCCATACGTCGTGAGCCGAGCAGGTCGGCGGGGCGAGGCGGCAGCGGGCCACTGGGCAGCAGGCGCAGGCCGGGCACGCTAGTGGCCTGGATGGGCAGCGCGCTCTCGGCCTGCTCGAGCATGCTGCTGGTGAGGCCGTGCTCGTTAGGCAGCCCGAAGAGCGTGTGCAGGCTGGGGCGACGCAGGTCACAATCCACCATAAGCACACGCTGCTCGGCCTCGGCCATCGTCACGGCAAGGTTGGCGAGCGTGGTGCTCTTGCCCTCGTTGGGGGCCGAGCTGGTGATCAGGATCGTATGCAGCGGACGATCCAGGCTGGAGAAGAGCAGGTTGGTGCGCAGGGTGCGGTAGGCCTCTGCGGCTGCCGAGCCAGGGTCGCGTATGGTGATCAGGCTGGTGCTCACACTATCTTTCTACTTCTCGGCGGTGGGGATGGCGCCCAGCGTGGTGAGGCCCACAAAGCGCTCGACATCCGCGCTGCTCTTGAGCGTGTCGTCAAGATATTCGAGCACAAACGCGAGCAGCAGGCCCACCACAAAGCCGAGGATGGCGCCGGCCAGCACGTTGATACGCGTGTTGGGCTGGATGCTCACCAGGCGCGCCTGCTGGATGCGCTCCACATTGATGCGTGCGGTGCCCTCCAACGTGGCGTTGATGCGGTTCACCTCGGCCACGATGCGGGCGCCCACCGCGTCGGCCATCGCCATCGACTGATCGAGCGTGCGCGCGTCCACCTCGATGATAATCTTCTGCTCGTCGGGGCGCGGCTGGATGTTCACGTCCTGCATCCACTGCTCGCCGCTCAGGTCGAGGCCACTGCTCTGGCTGATCTGATCGAGCACATCGGGCTGCAGCACCAGCTCGCGGTAGCTGTTCATGGAGTTGCGCAGCACGATGTTGAGCCCGTTGTCGGTCGAGTTCGCCAGGGCCAGATAGACCGTCTGCGAGCGGTAGGTGTCCGGCAGGAGCTTGCTTACGGCGTAGGCCCCGCCGGCGGCGGCGAAGGTGCAGAGCGCGATCACCCACCAGCGCTTCACGAGGACATTGATGTAGTCGCTAAGTTGCATAATCTGGCTTCTTTATGGAGGGGCAGGCATAAGCCTGCCCTTACGCTACTCTTTCGGGATCACGCCGATCACGCGCGCGCCGGTCCACTGCTCAGCCTGGCGCGGGCTGCGCAGCCGGTCGTCTAGGGCGTGAAGCAGGAAGGCCAGCCCCACAGCGGCGGCGAGTGCGAGCAGACTGCGGGCCACTACATCTAGCAGCAGATTGCGCAGGCCGCCAAGACTACCGGCGGCGCTGGGCGGGTCGAGCACGGCAACCTCCAGGCCGCCCGAGGGCGCACGGCCCCAGTACTTCAGGCCCCCGGTCTGAAGCGTGGTCACGGCGCTGCGCACAAGGGCCAGGGCTAGCTCGGGCGTGCCGGCGGTGGCGGTGATCGCCACAGCACGGTGCGTCACCTCGGGGCTTAGGCCGCTCTGGATGGCGCCGATCTCGATCGGGTAGCCCTCGGCGGCCATTGCGGCGCGCACATCCTCGGCAAAGGCGGCGCTGCGCAGCACGAAGGGCAGATCGTCCAGGATATACTCGGTGGTCGCCCAGGTGGCGCCGTCGTCGAGCGCGGGCTGGGGCGCGGCGGCGGGCGCGCCGAGGGCCTTGGTGACGAGCAGCCTGGCGCTGGCCTGGTAGGCGGGGGGACGGCGCAGGGCGAGGCCCAGGCTGAGGCCGCCGACGAGCAGGGGAAGCAGCGCCACGAGGGGCCAGAAACGGCGCAGGATGCTCAAGTACTCACGTAGCTGCATAGTGTAGGCTTAGGCTCTAGACGTGTTGCGCCGTCCCCTGTCCCCTGTCCCCTGTTCCCTTGTTCTAGCGATGACCACGAGCAAGCGCGCGGCGTGGGCGCGGCGCCTCGTAGGCCTGGATCGTCTCGTCGATCAGGGCGCGCATACGCTCTAGGAACAGTGGGCGACCAAAGCCCTCGGCGTACTGGCGGATGGCAAGCGCGTCGTAGCGATCAGCGCGCGAGGCGGCTACGGCAGCAGCGAGAGCGGCAGCGCTCGGCTCGTAGAAGAAGCGCCCCGTCACGCCGTCAACCACGGTCTCCAGGGCACCGCCCGCGCCAAAGGCGATCACAGGGCGACCGGCGGCCATAGCCTCCAGGGGCGTAATGCCGAAATCCTCCTCGCCGGGGAAGATAAAAGCTCGGCAGCGGGCGAAGAGCGCGTGGCGGGTAGGCTCATCAACCCAGCCGAGGAACTCGATAGTGGGGCCAGCCATGCGCTCGAGACGCTGGCGGTCGCGCCCGTCGCCGAAGATCTTTAGAGGCAGGCGTAGGTGCGTGAAGGCCTCGACGATCAGCTCGATGCGCTTGTAGGGGATGAGCCGCCCACCGGCGAGGTAGAAGTCGTCGCTGGGGCGGGGGTCGTAGGGCGGCAGATCGACGGGCGGCGGGATGATCTCAGCCTCGCGGCGGTAGTAGCGCCTGATCCGGCTCGCCACCTCCTGCGAGTTGGCGACGAAGGCGTCCACGCGGTTCGCCGTCACTACGTCCCAGAGTCTAACATAGGTGAGCGCCAGGGGCAAAATGGCGCCTTGTAGCCCGGCGATCCGCTCACGCTCCACATAGTCGCTGGTGCGCCAGGCAAAGCGCATCGGCGTGTGGCAGTAGCAGACATGCACAGCGCCAGGGCGTGGGATCACGCCCTTAGCGTAGGCGCTGCTGCTGGAGAGGATCAGATCGTAGGCGCTCAGATCGAAGCGCTCGAAGGCGGCGGGGTAAAGCAGGAAGTAGCGCCGATAGTGGGTGCGCCAGCCGGGGAGGCGCTGCATAAACGAGGTGCGAATATCCCAGCTACGAAAGTGCTCCGGCATAGCCTCGGCGTCGTAGAGCGAGGTGTAGACAGGGGCCTCGGGGTAGAGGGCGTGGAGCGCCTCGAGCACACGCTCGGCGCCGCCGTACTGGTTCAGGTAGTCGTGAATGATCGCGACGCGCATAGTCGTGACCCTGGGCGTGCGGCGGGCATACGTGGCCCGCAGCCCGGCGCGCTCGGCCACGCCGACCGGCCTTGGCAAGGATAGCATAGTTTGGGCAGGGCGCTGCGGGTGCGCTAGCGGCTAGCGGCTAGCGGCTATCCCCTCAGCCAGCGCGCGTTCAGCTGCTCGAACAGCCCGGCCTGTCGCAGATCCTCAAGCGCCTGGTTTACCTCTGCCTCCAGCTGGAAGGCGGCGCGGGGCATGCCGAGCACCAGCGGCTCAGAGCTGAGGGCGGCGGCAATGCGTAGGCCCGACGCGCCCTGCACGGCCGAGCGGGCGGCCACAGCATCGGCGATCACGGCGTCGAGCTGCCCTGCACGCAGATCGGCCAATGCGGCGGCAGGGTCGTCGTAGCTGGAGCGCAAGGTGAATGCGCCGTCGCTAGCCATACGCCGGGCCAGCGCATCGGCGTCGCTGCCAAGGGCCACGCCCACACGGCGCCCGGCCAACTCGGCGGTGGAGCCAACCGGCGAGCCCGCTGGCGTGACGAGCAACTGGCCCGCATCAAAGTAAATGCTAGAGAAGCGCGCGCGGTAGCCCTGCTCCGGCGCGTAGGGCAGCGCCGAGGCGATCATGTCGGCCCGGCCGCTGGTGAGCGTATCGTAGAGCGCATCGTAGCCCGTTGGAACAAACTCTGCCGTGAGCCCCAGCTGTGCGGCCACAGCCTCCGCAAGCTCGATATCGTAGCCCACAAGGCTGCCATCTACCTGATCAGCGAAGGGGCGAAAGCCCACATCCACCGCCACGCGCAGTGTGCCCCGCGCCCGCGCCGCCGCCAGCACCGCGTCCAGGGCAGGGCCGTCAGAGCCGGGGCGTACTCCCCATGCAAGCAAGGCGTAGCTGAGTAGCACAAGCAGCGCCACAAGGTCGCGGATGGCGTTAGCACGCTTTACAAACCACATGAGCTGGACTCATCATCCTCTCATTATCATTCCTTGATTCTCTATAGTGGCTGAAGTATACTTGACATGAAGACCTGCGCGAGCAGGTAGCTTTCGCCCCACAGCAGCCCGCTCACTCTCCAAGTCGTACAG
>JAYUYB010000297.1:0-10715 GCA_043752655.1 Chloroflexota bacterium | reverse complement strand
GAGGCCGCCGGGCTTACGATGTACGGTCAGATGACCGCCGGCAGCTGGATCTACATCGGCACGCAGGGCATCCTCCAGGGCACCTACGAGACGTTCGGCGCACTCGCGCGCCAGATGGGTTGGAATACGCTCAAGGGCAAGCTCGTGATCACCGCCGGCCTCGGCGAGATGGGCGGCGCCCAGGCTCAGGCTGTAACGCTAAACGAGGGCGTGGCCCTGATCGTGGAGGTGGACCGCTGGCGGGTTGAGCGGCGGCTTGGCCTGCGTCAGCTCGACATGGCTACCGACGATCTGGAGGAGGCGATGACCTGGGCCGAGGAGGCGCGCAGCAATGGCGAGCCCCGCTCGATCGGGCTGATCGCCAACGCCGCCGAGGCGCTCCCCGAGCTGCTGGCGCGCGGCGTGGTGCCCCATGTCGCCACCGACCAGACCAGTGCCCACGATGTACGCTTCGGCTATGTGCCCCCTGGCCTGAGCCTGGATGCGGCCGCACGCCTGCGCCATACCGACCCCGCCGAGTACGACCGGCAGGCCATGCAGGCGATGGCCCGCCATGTGGAGACGCTGCTGGAGTGGCGGCGGCGCGGCGCCGTGGTCTTCGACTACGGCAACAATTTGCGCCAGCGCGCCCTGGACGCGGGCGTCGCGGACGCCTTCAGCTACCCCGGCTTTGTGCCAGCCTACATCCGACCGCTCTTCTGCGAGGGCAAAGGCCCCTTCCGCTGGGTGGCGCTCTCTGGCGACCCCGAGGATATCTACACCACCGACAGCGCGATCAGTGCGCTGTTCCCCGAGGACGAGCATCTGCAACGCTGGCTGAAGCTGGCCCGCGCAGAGGTGGCCTTCCAGGGTCTGCCCGCACGGATCTGCTGGCTTGGCTACGGCGAGCGGCTGCGGGCGGGGCTGCGCCTGAACGAGCTGGTGGCCCAGGGCAAGGTGGGCGCGCCGATCGTGATCGGGCGCGATCATCTGGACGCCGGCTCGGTGGCGAGCCCCAACCGTGAGACTGAGGCCATGCGCGACGGCTCGGACGCCATCGCTGACTGGCCGCTGCTGAACGCTATGATCAACGCGGTGGGCGGCGCCACCTGGGTGAGCATCCACCACGGCGGCGGCGTGGGCATCGGCTACTCGATCCACGCCGGCCAGGTGATTGTCGCCGACGGCACGCCCGAGGCGGCCGCACGCCTGGAGCGCGTGCTCACCAGCGACCCCGGCATGGGCGTGGTGCGCCACGCCGACGCGGGCTACCCCGAGGCGGTGGTGTTCGCGCGCGAGCACGGGATCGATATGCCGATGCTTGGGTAGCGAGCGACCCGTTGGCTTTACACGCTGGCTACAATGAGCAGCAGGCCGGGGCTCGACCCGCAACACACACACCCGACGGAAAGTGTATTTATGCAAGGATCAGGCGAAACGCTGAGGTTTACGTTGGGGGCGCTGGCGATCGCGATCGTGCACTTTGTGAGTAGCTTTCTCTTGGCATTCGTCGCGGGGACCACTGGGGGCTGGCCGATGCAGCTGGCAGCCAACATCCTTGTCTTTCCGCTGTCGATCATCCCAGAGCAGTTCGATCTGCTGCCCCCGCTGGCGAACTGGCTGCTTTGGGTCGCGGTCAGCCTCTGCTGGGGCGTGGCCATCGCCGCCCTGATCCGCAGGTTCGTCGGCGGCGCGCGGCCAGGGCGGCGCCAATGATTGCGCCCAGACAGCGCGCTGATGCGCACTTGGAACCCATCGATCTCCTGATCCACAACGCGAGCCAGCTGATTACCTGTGCTGGCGGGCACGGCCCCAGGCGCGGTGCGGCCATGCGCGAGCTCGGCGTGATTGCGGGCGGCGCCGTTGCTGTGCGTGGCGAGCGGATCGTGGCTGTCGGGCCGGAGGCAGAGCTGCGGGCGCGCTACTCCGCCAGCGATGAGCTGGATGCGAGGGGCGCCGCCGTGGTCCCTGGCCTGGTCGACCCACACACCCACGTTGTCTACGCTGGCGACAGGGTGGGCGAGTTCGAGCAGCGCGTGGGCGGGGCCAGCTACCAGGAGATCATGGCGGCTGGCGGCGGCATCGCCAGCACCGCCAGGGCCACCCGCGCCGCAAGCGTGGCGCAGCTGGTAGCCGAGACTCGCCGCCGCCTCGACCAGATGCTGCGCCTTGGAACGACCACGGCTGAAGCGAAATCCGGCTACGGCCTGGAGCTCGCCGCCGAGCTGCGTCAGCTGGAGGCGACCGCCAACCTGGATCTGTCCCACGCCGTCGATCTGGTGCCGACGTTTCTCGGCGCCCACGCCGTGCCGCCTGAGTACGCGAGTCGCGCCGACGCTTATATCGAGCTAGTAATCGAGGAGATGCTGCCAGCCGCTGCGCGCTGGCACGCGGCCTCACAATTCGCGGCAGCCGACACGCCGCTGTTTGCGGATGTCTTCTGCGAGCGGGGCGCCTTCGACGTGGCGCAGTCGCGGCGGGTGCTGGCGGCGGCAATGGCGCTCGGCCTGCCGCTGAAGGCCCACGTGGACGAGTTCAGCGAGCTTGGGGGGCTGGCGATGGCGCTGGAGCTTGGGGCCGTGTCGGTGGATCACCTGGACGTGACAGGGCCAGAGGGGATCGCGCTGCTGGCGGCCTCGGCGGCTGTAGGCGTAGTGATCCCGACGGTGCCGTTCAACCTGGGCGGCACGCAGTTCGCCCCGGCGCGGGCCATGATCGACGCGGGGGCGGCCATCGCGCTCACCACCGACATCAACCCCGGCTCGGCGCCCTGCCCCTCGCTGCCGCTGGCGATGGCGATCGCCTGCCGCTACCAGCGCCTGATGCCCGCCGAGGCGCTAGTCGCCGCCACGCTCAACGCGGCCTACGCCGTGGGCCTGGGCGCGCGCGTGGGCTCGCTGGAGCCTGGCAAGCTCGCCGACGTGCTCATTCTCGACACGTCGGACTGGCGCCACCTGGCCTACGAGTTCGGCGGCAACCTGGTGCGCAGCGTGGTGAAGCGCGGGCGTATGGTGTAGCACGAGGGAACACGAAGACCGCGAACCGTCTGGACCACGAACGCCGCGAACCGTCTGGACCACGAAGACCGCGAACCGTCTGGACCACGAACGCCGCGAAAGGGAGCGAAGGACACGAACGCGAAGGCGCGAAAGGCGGTGGTTCGGCTTCGCGGTGGTTCGCCGCAGTTCGCGCCCTTCGTGGTCCAAATGCTCTGAGGATGGGCTATGAACAATGAGCTGATCGTAGATGGGGAGAGCCTGACGTTCGAGCAGGTGCTGGCGGTGGCCCACGGGCACCCTGGCGCACCGCGCGTGGCCCTGGCGCCGGGTGCGCGGGTGAAGGTGGCGCGGGCTGCGGCGGCTGTGCAGCGGCTGCTGGCGCGCGGCGATGTCTGCTACGGCATTACCACGGGCTTTGGCGCCTTCAAAGATCGCGTCATCCCGCCCGAGCAGGTGGTTCAGCTCCAGCACAACATCCTGATGAGCCACGCGGTGGGCGTGGGCGACCCGTACGATCTCGCCACAACCAGGGCGATCATGCTGATCCGCGCCAACACCCTTGCCCGTGGCCACTCCGGCGCGCGCCCCGAGACCCTGGAGCTGCTGCTCGCTATGCTCAACGCCGGGGTCCACCCGCTTATCCCGTGCAAGGGCTCGCTCGGCGCCAGCGGCGACCTGGCACCCCTCGCGCACATGGCCCTGCCCCTGATCGGCCTGGGCGACGCCGAGCTGGGCGGCGAGCGCATGGCCGGCGGGGCGGCGATGGAGCTGGCGGGGCTCAGGCCGATCCGCCTCGCCGCCAAGGAGGGGCTGGCGCTCACCAACGGCACGGCGGTGATGTGCGCCCTGGGCGTGCTGGAGACGGCCCGCGCCGAGCTGCTCAGCCAGACCGCCGACATCGCTGGCTGCCTGAGCCTGGAGGCGCTGCATGGCACGGTGCTCGCCTTCGACGCGCGCATCCACGCCCTGCGGCCCTTCCCGCGCCAGCAGGAGTGCGCCGCCTACCTGCGGGCGCTGCTGGCAGGCAGCGAGCTGACGCGCGGCGACGACCCGCGCCATGTGCAGGACGCCTACACACTGCGCTGCATCCCACAGGTGCATGGAGCGGTGCGCGACGCCATCGCCTACGCGCGCTGGGTCTTCGAGATCGAGCTGAACGCTGTGACCGACAACCCCCTGATCTTTTTGGGCGACGATGACGACGAGATCACGGTGCTCTCGGGCGGCAACTTCCACGGCGAGCCCCTGGCGATCGCCATGGATTACCTGGGGCTGGCGGGGGCGGAGCTGGGGAGCATCGCGGAGCGGCGGATCATGCGGCTGACGGACGAGGCCTCGAACACGCACGTGCTGCCAGCATTTCTCACGCGCGCAGGCGGGCTGAACTCCGGCTACATGCTGGCCCAGTACACGGCGGCCGCGCTGGCGACGGAGAACAAGATCCTGGCCCACCCGGCGAGCGTCGACAATATCCCCACCTCGGCCAACGTGGAGGACCACGTGAGCATGGGCGTGACGGCGGGCCTGAAGCTGCGCGCCATCCTCGACAATGTGGAGCGCATCCTGGCCCTGGAGCTGATGGCGGCCGCGCAGGGCACGGACTTTCGGCGCCAGGATCTCGGTGAGGGTGCGCGGCTCGGGCGGGGCACGGCGGCGGCCTACGGGCTGCTGCGCCGCCATGTGCCCTTTATTGAGCTAGACTGCGTGATGTATCCCTACATCGAGGCGGCGCGGCGGCTGGTGGCGGACGGCAGCATTGTGGCGGCCGTGGCTGCGGCGCTTGGATGAGCTTCCCGGAAGCTCAGTTGGATCGCTCGCGCAGCGTGACGCGCACGCCCTCGCGGGGCCGCAGCGTGATCGAGGCCTGGGGCGTGGCGCGCCAGCCGGGGGCCAGCTCCACCTGGTAGCGCCCAACGATCGCCGCCAGAATCAGGGTCGCCTCCATCACGGCGAAGCTCTGGCCGATGCAGAGGCGCTGCCCGCCGCCGAAGGGAAAGTAGGCGAAGCGCGGCAGCTGGCCCTCCAGCCCGTCCGCCCAGCGCTCCGGCAGGAAGCGCTCGGGCTCGGAGAAGAGTTGCGGGCTACGGTGGGTCACCCACTGGCTCAGCATTATCAGGCTGCCTTTGGCGATCTGGTGGCCGCCCACGGAGGTGTCGGTGCTGGCAACGCGCATGCTCAGAGTCCAGGCCGGCGGGTAGAGGCGCATCACCTCTTTGAGCACCAGGCCGGTGTAGCGCAGCTGCGTCAGATCGTCGAGCGTGGGCGAGCGCGTGCCGAGCACGTGGGCCAGCTCGGCGGCGAGTTTATGCTCCACCTCGGGGTGCTGCCCGAGCAGGTAGAAGGCCCAGGACAGCGCGAGGGCGGTGGTCTCGTGGCCGGCGAGAAAGAGTGTGATCGCCTCGTCACGAATCTGGTGGTCGCTCATGCCGCTGCCGTCCTCGTCGCGGGCGTGCAGCAACATAGAGAGCAGATCGCCCCGATCAACGTCGCTGGCCCGCTGCTCGGCCACGACGCGGGCGAGGATCGTCTCCAGCCTACGGACAGCGTGGCGGAAGCGCAGGTTGGTGGGCGTGGGCAGCCAGGTGGGCAGCGGGAAGGGCTGGCCGAGGGTCTGGGCGGAGACATCCATGATCACACCGAGGGCCGCGCCGATCTGCTCGGTCTCGCCCGAGGTCTCGGCGCCAAACAGGGTTTCCGCCACGATGTTGAGCGTGAGTCCCATCATCGCCTCGTGGATGTCGAGCGTTTGGCCGGGGCGCCATGTCGCCAGCATGCGCTCGGTGTGGGCGAGCATGGCCTGGCCGTAGCCGGCGATACGCTGGCGATGGAAGGCGGGCTGCGCCAGGCGGCGCTGGCGCAGCCAGAAGTCGCCGTTGCTGGTGAGCAGGCCGGTGCCAAAGAGCAGGTAGTCGGTGGAATAGCGCAGCTGCTCGATCTCTTCTTTGGGAAAGAGGCGGCTCTGAACCACCAGCACCTCCTCGATCTCGGCGGGGCCGCTTACCAGCACGAACGTGACGCCGCCGAAGGGAATGCGGACCACGGGGCCGAAGCGGCGCGCGGCGGCGGTGAGGTAGCCAAGCGGATCGCGCCCGAAGGGGAGCGCCTCGCCGAGCAGAGGGAGGCCGCGCGGGCCGGGCGGGGGCGGACGATCGACGGGTGTGGTCAGCGTTCCGGTTGTATCGCTCACGGTTGGCTCCTTGGGGTAGCATACAGCGCTCGCTGCTAATGCTACCAGGGGCCGACGAGCTGGGCGTACACCCGTGGGTGACAAGGTGGGTGACTCGCGGACGGTAGACGGTGGACGGTGGACGGTACCGGGCAGGGCACTAGGCGGCAAACACAAGCACCCATAGCTACCGTCTACCGTCTACCGTCCTCCGTCCTCCGTCACTCCAGCATGCCGCGCGCACGGGCGCGCACCAGGGCCTGGGTGCGGCTGGTGGCGCCGAGCTTGGCGAAGATGCGGTTGACGTGCTTCTTCACGGTGCTTGGCGCCACCACCAGGCGCGCCGCGATCGCGCCGTTGTCGAGGCCGGTGGCGATCAGGCGCAGCACATCCAGCTCGCGCTCGGTGAGTGCGTCGGGTGAGGTGAGCAGCGGCGGTGAATCAGGCGGGGGGAGGGCCACGCCAAGCTCCAGGAATGGCGCCACAAGGCCCTCGGGCCTGGCCAGGGCGTGGGCGGCGGCGATAGCCTGGCGGGCAGATTCGTGCTGGCCGAGGCCAGCGAGAGCCTGGGCGCGCACGAGCAGCGCATCAACCACATGGCGACCCCGACCGTCGTGCGTGGCCTGCGCGACGATACGCTCGGCGAGCAGCAGGGCCTCGGCGTGGCGGCCAAGGGCGCGGAGCACAATGGCGCGGGACAGGTCGCTGTCATCATAGGCGAGCCCGCTCTGCTCGGCTGGCGCGGCGAGCCAGGCAGCGGCGGCGGCGAGGTTGCCCTGGATGACGGCGAGGCGCGCGTGCTGGGCAGCCACAAAGGCGGCGAAGACGGGCAGGCGCAGGCTGACGCCCACCGCCTCGGCGGCGCGCAGATGCGCTTCAACTACGCTCGGCTCGCCACGCAGGGCAGCAATGGAGGCGAGGCGCAGCTGCCCATCGATCGAGCCGATCAGATCGATCACCGAAGCGCGTGAGAGGCCAGCGTCGATCAGCTCGGCGGCGCGGGCGAAATCGCCCTGCTCGTAGGCGGCGGCGCCAAGGCCAACCAAGGCTGTGCCGGCGAAGGGCGCTTGTGGGCCGACAGCACTGGCGATGGCTTGCGCCTGCTCGTAGGAGGCGATCGCGGCGCGCGGGCGCCCCTGGAGCAGCTGCAGCTCGCCGATCTGGCAGCGGGCGAGGAAGCGGATCAGCGCGTTGCCCTCAGCCGCCCCGAGCCGCTCCGCCGCCTCAAAGGCGCGCAGCGCGGCATGAACGTCGCCGGCGAACTGGGCCACAAAGCCTGCGTTGAGCGCGGCAATCGTGCGCAGGAAGGAGCTTGTCGGCGGCGCATCCGCATCAGCGTGCGTAAGCGGCTGGCCCAAGCGACTGGAGCCGCGCAAGATGGCGACCATAGTAGCGAGCAGGCGCGCCTCGTCGCGCAGCTCGGGGTCGCTGTCGCCCACGGCGGCGGCGCGCTCCTCGGCGCGATCCAGCTCGCTCAGCAGCACGCGCACCCAGCCATCGAGCAGCAGCAGGCGCTGGTTCGCCAGCAGCACGGCGGGCGGCAGCGCTGCGAGCCAGCCGCGCACGGTCGCCACCTCGCCACGCAGCAACGTGGTGCGCCCAATGGCGCCGAGCAAGGAGGCCGCGTGGGGCCAATCCTGGGCGGCGAGGGCGTACTCCAGCGCCTCGGCGGGCGCACCGTGGGCCGCGAGCCATGTGGCGGCGCGGCGGCGCGTGGCGCGCAGGGCCTCGGGGTCGAGCAGGGCCAGATGGTGGCGCAGGGCCTCAGCGAAAAGCTGATGGTAGCGAAAGCGGCGCCCGCTATCATCGAGGGGCACCAGGAACAGGTTGGCACGCTCTAGCTGCGCGAGCAGGGCGGCGGAGGGCGCCCCCGGCGGCACTCGTTCGGCGACAACCGCATCACACAGCTCGGGGCTGAGCTGATCGAGGGCGGCGGTGGCGAGCAAGAAGGCGCGCAGGGCGGGCGGCTGGCGGCCAAGCACCTCGGCGACGATGTAGTCGAGCACGGCGGGCGAGGCGCCGCCAAACGAGGCGGCGAAGCGCTCGGGTGCGGCGTGGCCCTTTGCGGCGAGCGCCGCAAGGATCAGGCCCGCGCCCCAGCCCTCGGTGCGGGCCGTAAGCTCGGCAACCACGGCGGGCGCCAGCTGCAGGCCCATCACAGCGCCGAGCAGCGCCGCAGCCTCAGCCGCAGTAAAGCGCAGCTGCTCGGCGCCAAGCTCGGCGAGCTGCCCGCGCACGCGCAGGCGCTCCAGCGGCAGCGGTGGCGGGGTGCGGCTGGCGAGCAGCAGGCGCAACTGCGGCGGGGCGCGCTCAGCGATTAGGGCGACGCCGGCGTGGATGGCGGGCGTATCGATCAGGTGGTAATCGTCCATAACGAGGACGAGCGGGTGGGGCAGCTCGGCGGCCGCATTGAGGATAGCGACAACCAGAGGCTCGGCAGGGGCGGCGGCGGTGGCGCGCAGCAGTGCCTCGGCGCGGAGCCAGGCGTCAGGCACGGCCCGAGCCAGCGCGGCGAGCAGGTAGCGCCAGAAGCGGGCCGGGTCGTTGTCGCCATCGTCGAGGGCAAGCCAGGCGGAGGGAACTGGGAACAGGGAACTGGGGGCAAGCGCAGCAACGGGTATACTCGCTTCGCCCGTGCTCAGGTTGCTCGTGTTCCAGTCCGGCCCTGTTCCCTGTCCCCTGTTCCCTGTTTCCTGTGTAAGCGCCTGCGCGAGCAGCGTGGTCTTGCCGAAGCCTGCGGGCGCGACGATAACGGTGAGAGCGTGGGCGAGGCCAGCGCGCAGGGCAGCGCGAAGCCGAGGGCGATCAACCAGGGCGGGCCGCAGGGGGGGCGGCAGCAGGCGGGTGATCAGCAGCTCGTCGGCGCTGCTCGCGCTAGCATGCTCAGCCATAGGCGCGGTGGCTCAGTCTGCGGCCACCTCGACCGCAGACTCGGGCGCCTGGTAGCGCTGGAGCTGGGCGGGGCGGCGCAGGCCGCTCTTGACGCTCGCGATCTGATCTTTGAGATTCCTGCGGAAGAGGATGCTGGTGACGAGGTTGACGAGCCGGTTGCGGTTGTGGAGCACGCGGCCGAAGATGGCGGGCCAGGCGTACATGCCACGGAAGTGGTGCAGGTAGCGCAGCTGATACTCCAGCGGGTCGTAGCTGTCGCAGCGCACCACCAGATTGTGGGCGGTGTACTTATCCCAGTCCTCATCCACAATCAGGCCCTGCTCCTTGTACTCTTTGTAGAGCTGCGTGCCAGGGTAAGGCGTGATAATCGAGTAGATCGGCATCATCAGGTGGTTCTTGCGCACGAAGCGCTCGGTGGCGGCCATGTCCTCGTAGGTATCGATGGCGGGATTGGTGAGGAAGTTGCCCTGGATGTTCAGGCCAGCCTTGCGGCAGCGCGCAATGATCTCGGCATACTTCTGGGCCGAGTTCATGCGGCCCTTGTTGTAGGCCTTGAGCGTGGTCTGGTTGATCGACTCGAAGCCGACGAGGGCCATCAGGCAGCCGGCCTTCACAAGCAGCTCGACGGTCTTCTCGTCCTCTAGGAAGTTGATGCTGATAAAGCTGGAGAAGCGGATGTCGCACTCAGCGAGGATCTCGAGGATCTCGTAGGTGCGCTGCTTGTTCACGCCCAGGTTCTCGTCGGTAAACATAAACCAGGGCGTGTCGCCATACTTCGTCTCCTTGAAGAAGACGCGCTTGGCCTCCAGCACCTGCTGCTTGATCGTCTCAGGCGACTGGATGCGGTAGAGGCGGCCGGTGAAGTTGGGGGTGACGCAGAAGGCGCAGGTGTAGGGGCAGCCGCGCGTCATGAAGATCGGGATGGACTTGCGGGCGTCCACCTGCTCGCGGCGGCCGGCGGCAAAGATGCGGGCGTAGTCGATGGCGGGCACCTCGGTGACAGCCGGGAAATCTTTTGAGTCGTAGCGCGGCTTGAGGGCGCCGTCGGCGACATCCTGGAGCAGCTGTGCCCAGAGATGCTCGGCCTCGCCGCTTACCACGGCGTCGGCGTGGGCGCGGGCCTCATCATAGTTGAAGGAGACGTGGACGCCGCCGAGCACGACGGGGACGCCGCGAGCGCGGAAGGCGTCGGCGATCTCGTAGGCGCGCGTGGCGTTCATGGTGCGCGCGGTGATGCCGACGAGGTCGTAGGGGGCGTCGAAGCTGATCGGGTCGTCGAACAGCTCGTCGGCGAGCTCGATCTGGTGCTGGGGCGGGGTGATGCTGACGAGGATACCGACGGCCATGGAGAAGAGCGGCTTCTGGCTGCTGGACTCCTCCTTCTTGCCGCGTGGGGTGACGAAGAGTATGCGCAGCGGGCGGACGCTGCTGGGGTCGCGGGGGGTGGGGCGGCCGACGGGCGCGAGGGCGATGGCCCGCGCGGCGGGGGACAGACTCATGGCGATCTCCTCCCGGTGCGGCGAGTGGCTAGCGTTTATTATACTCCCTCGTTGCTTATATGTACAGACATAGACACACAAGATTGACAGCGGCCTGCGGGGGAACTACAATCTGCAACGAGAGCGGATGTGGCCCGGTGGCTGCCCTCGTCTTCAAAACGTGTGGGCGCGGTGACGAGC
>JAYUYB010000296.1:0-4514 GCA_043752655.1 Chloroflexota bacterium | reverse complement strand
TCGCCGAGCAGAACCGGCGTGCCAAGCTGCGCCACCACCGCCTCACGCAGCTGCTCGCCGAGCGTGCGCCCGCCCTGGCCCGCGGCGACGACATCGAGAATATTGTAGGCAGTGGGCTCCAGGCTGCCTGGGACGAAGTGCCCTGCGAGGCGGTGGCGCTCTTCATCTACAGCCCTCGCAGCGGCCAGCTCGAGCGCTTTCGTACGCTCGGCGTCGAGGATAGCTGGTTCCCCGAGGAGCGCTACGCCGTGGGCGAGGGTATCACCGGCAAGGTGATCAGCCCTGACGGCGCCGGTCGCCCCATGCTCGATAATCAGGTTCGTCGCCGCCGCGATGCCCGCCACGACCACCTTGAGCGCTACGTCGCCCGCCTGCCCTCCGGCCGCACCGAGCAGCTCCTGGCCGTGCCGCTCCAAGGCGCCAACCGCGCCTTCGGCATCCTGCGCGCCGTCAACAAGCGCCTGCCGTCGGGGGCCATCGATCCACTCGGCTTCACTGATGACGACCGCGACATCCTCGCCGCCCTCGCGACGCTCATGGCCCTCGCCTACTGCGCCCAGCGCCGCACCGAGAAGACCCAGGCCGTCTTCGATGTGAACGCTACCCTGGCCCAGACGCTCGACAGCGATCAGGTGTGCGCCAAGCTCGCCGAGGTGATCGTGCGCGACGGCTACGCGGCCTGCTGCGTGCTGCTGCGCGACCAGACGGGCGGCCTGCGGCTCCACGCCGCCACCGGGCTCTCGCCCGACCAAGCCACGATGATCGAGCGCCTCGTCGCCCTTGGCCCCCCGCGCGCCGCCGTCCTCGCCGACCGGCGCCCAAGCGTTATCCTCGACCTCCACGCTAGCGCCGACAGCGGCCTGGCCCTCTGGATGCAGGCCGCCGGGCTGCGCTCCAGCTTAAGGCTGCCGCTGCTGCATCACGGCGCCGTGATCGGCCTGCTGGAGATCTACAGCGCCACGCGCCACGAGTTCTACCCCGAGGCGGTCGCCTCGCTGACCATCATCGCCACCCAGGCGGCGGCCGCGATCATGAGCGCACGGCTGAGCGAGCATAGCCAGCAGCAGATCCAGATGCTCACCCGACTCACCGCCCTCGTGGTGCGTTTGATGCGCCACGAGGAGGAGCAGCAGCTCTTCGACGACGCCGTCCACCGCGCGGCCATGCTCTTCCAGGCCGAGGATTGCTCGATCTTCTGGGTGAACCGCGACCAGCAGATGATCGATCTGAAGGCCTCGAACTGTACGCCCCGTAGCCTCTTTGGCCGCCGCCCCTCGCCGATCAGCGCCGCGCCTAAGGCCGGGCTCGTGGCCTTCGTGGCCGCCACCATGCGCCCGCTGTACTTTACCGGCGCGAGCTTCCGCCAGCATCCGGCCTGGGACGGCAGCTTCAGCGAGCATCTGCGCTATTTGCCCTCGCAGCAGTGTGCCTCGCTGCTGCTCCAGCCAATCTTCAGCCAGGAGAACGAGCTGGTGGGCGTGCTCAAGCTGGAGAACAAGCAGGGCGTGACCGCCACCGAGGGCTTTAGTTACGCCGACCGCGAGCTGAGCAAGCTGCTGGCCACCCAGATCTCCCTGGCTGTCGAGAAAATCCACCGCCTGCGCAAGCTCACCCTGCTCCACGATATCGCTGGGCAGATTATTGCCATTTGCGAGCCCCGCGACGTGCTGCGCCGCATCGCCACCGCCGCCCGCGCCGTGGTCGCCGCCGACCGGGTGCAGATCTGCCCATTCGACCCCGCGCAGAACAGCCTGGCTGCGCACCAGGCCGTGTGCATCAGCGACGCCGACGACCCTGGCCCGCCCCAGATGCTCTCCGACCAGCAGCTCGCCGAGCTGCTCGCTGACAAACGCGGGGTGAAGGTCTTTGCGCACCCCGACGCAGCCGCCCCCCAGGCCATGGCCGCCACCATTGCCGTGGTCCTGCGCGTCCGCGAGGCTGTTGTAGGCGTGCTGCTCTACGATTTCCACACCCGCCCCCACTATTCGCAGGGCGAGATCAGCGACGCTGAGACCTTCGGCAAGCTCGCCGCCATCACCATCCAGAACGCCAACCTCTACGCCGAGGCTACCCGCGTTACTCATGAGCTCGATGCGATGCAACGCCTCACCCAGACCGCCCTGGCCAACGGCGAGCTGCGCCTGGAGCGCGTGGTGGATGTGGTGCTCGACACCATCCAGGACTCGCTTGGCTACAACTTCTGCGCCCTGAACCTCGTGAACGACGCCGAACAATTCATCGAAGGCCAGGACGCGCGCGGCATCGCTAACGCCTGGATCGCCGACTCGCGCCACGCCCTCAGCAGCAACGACATCCAAGCCCACGTCGTACGCACGGGCGCAACGCTGGTGCAGACGGGCTGGAATGAGCACTTCGACAAGGCGATCTATGAGCGCTACGACCACGGCAGCCTGGTGCGGATCTTCACGCCCATCCGTGGCCGCGACGGCTTTATCGGCACGGTCGAGGCCGGCTTCGAGCTGCGCAATCGCGCCGGGATCACCCAGGCCGAGCAGGAGACGCTCTGCCGCTATGTGGGCCAGGTGGCCCTGGTGATCGAGAGCGTGCGGCAGCTCGATGCCAGCCGACGCCACTCCAGCCGAGTGAGCCAGATGCAAGACCTGGTACACGATATGCTGCGCCTCACCCCCCACGCACGCATCGAGCCGATCCTGGAGCGGGCGGCAGGCATGGCGGGCGCCTTGCTCGACCCCGGCGCACGGCTCTATGTGCATATCAAGCCCCCCGCCGGTACAAGCCACGCAAGCTGCCAGGGATGCCCCAGCCACGCCGATGGCCACGGGCTCGCGGGCGCCTGCACGCAGCTGCTCGACGAGGGCGGCAGGGCGGTCTTCGCGGGCGGTGTCTGTGCGCCAGGTCGCCAGCTCCCGTTTGCCTGCGTGCCGATCCGGCTCGGCAGCGAGACCCTCGGCGCCCTCTGCGTCCGCTACGAGCGCGACCACTGGTTCGGCCTCTACGAGCGCGATTTTCTGGAGCTCTGTGCCGCGCATCTCGCCACCGCCCTGGTCAACGCCCGCTCGCAGCAGCGCCTGGCCGAGAGCCGCGACTGGCTGGAGGGTGAGATCAACCACTTTTACCACGATCTTGTGGGCAGCGGCGTCGCCCGAGCCGCCCACGCCCTCGAAATCATCAGCAGCAGCTCCGGCCCGCTCACCGCCAAGCAGCGCGGTTGGGCCGAGGAGTCGATCAGCGAGCTGACCCTGGTAGGTGATCGGATCGGCTACCTGCTTGAGCTACGCCGCAGCGAGACCTCGGACGCCCGCTTGAGTCGCGAGGCGATCCCCGTGGCAACGCTGGTGCAGGGGGCCGTGCAGCGCATCGGGCGCAAGGCGGCCAGTAAGCAGATCGCCGTAAGCTGCCAGATCGAGCCGAACTGTGTCGCCCTCGTGCTGCACCTCGACCATGAGCGCGTCGGCGCGGCCATCGACAACCTGCTGCGCAACGCGGTGAAGTACACGCCCGAACATGGCCGGGTCGATACCACTGTGCAACGGCGCGGCGACAGCCTGCTGATCGACGTGGAGGACAACGGTATCGGCATCGACCCGGCCTTCCACGGGCGCATCTTCGAGAAGTACTTTCAGCTCGACCGCTCACCCAGCCTAGGCCGCAGCGGGCTCGGCCTGGGGCTCTCCATCGCGCTGCACTTCATCACGCTTCATGGCGGCACGATCAAGGTCCAGAGCAGGCCGCAGGGCGGCACGCGCTTCCGCATCACGCTGCCAATGCTGGTCGCGCACGCCCAGGCAGATCCTCATCCTCCGCTCGCGGGCACAGTGGGCCACAGCGGGTTGCTCGATGCTGACGGCGCAGCGCTGCGCCACGATGCGCTTGAGGAGGCCCAGCATGTTTCTCACCATTCTCCTGATCGAAGACGAGCCCCTGGACGCCGAGCTGCTCGTCGCCTGGTTCGAGGCAAAAAACTACACCGTGCTCGTCACCTCTTCCGCTGAGCGGGGCGTTGCGCTCGCACAGCAGCGCCCCTTCGACGTGATCATCGTCGATCTCCAGCTCGGCACGATCGACAAGGGCTTCGAGGTGATCAGAGCCCTACGGCATAGCGCGCGCACCCGCACAACTCCGCTGGTGGTCTTCTCCAACCATACCATCCAGGTCGATGTGCGCGTCACAGCGCTGCATCTCGGGGCCAACTATGTGGTGGCAAAGCACCGACCATTCTACGAGCTCGAACTGGTGCTCGAGCTCGTGCTGAAGAACACCACACCTGCGCCATCAGACCCCAATCGCCCACGCCTGCGCCCCGTCGACTACGACGCCGAGACCAACACCGTCTACCTCGACGGCGCGCCCACGCTGATCGTGCTGCTCGATCTCCAACCCAAGCTGATGCGCCTGCTGCGGGAGCGCACGGGCAGGTTCTGCAACGTCGACCTGATCATCAACCACGTCTACGACGGCGAACCTGTCGAAAACACGGCGGTGGAGCGGCTGGTATTCCGTCTGCGCAAGAAGCTCGGCGATACTAGCAAGCC
>JAYUYB010000295.1:0-1688 GCA_043752655.1 Chloroflexota bacterium | reverse complement strand
ACTCATGTGCTGTTCCCGCAGCTGGTGCGCGTCATCGAGCGTTATCTGGTTGACAAAGTGACGGTACTACCACCGGCCGACATCAAAGATCTTTGGATGTCGCCTTGGTACGGGCTGGCGATCGAAGGTCTCTCGCAGGCTATCCGGCCCGACACATCACAGGGCGAAGCGCCCGAGGTACCACGCTATGAGCGCAGCCGGGGGCCAGGCTCAACTGCCGATGTAGATTTCTTCACCAAACGTGATGTATACCCAATTACTCATAGTCATGTCAATTATGTTGTCGCCGACACAGAACGTTGGGAGCAATCAGCTGCGTATTTTATTGATACACATACAGCGGTGGCGGCATTTGTAAAAAATGCAGGGTTGGGCTTCGCCATACCGTATATCCATAATGGACAGCTGCACGACTACGTGCCCGATTTTCTGATCCGGCTCAAAGCCACTACGCGCCAATACCTTATTCTAGAGACAAAGGGCTATGATCCGCTGACCGATGTTAAGCGTGCGGCAGCTGAACGCTGGGTTGCAGCCGTGAATGCTGATGGGTCGTTGGGAGTGTGGCGGTACCAACTTGTCCGTAAGCCCACAGATGTCCAGGCCGCTATTACCTCTGTCGCCCGCCTCACGGGATGAAGCGAAACGTGATAAAGCCTGCGGCACAGGCCAGCATCAGTGCGGCGCTAGCGAGGAGCACAGCGCGGCGCAGCTTGAGGCGCAGGCTCCAGCGCGCAAGCTGCGTGAAAATCGGGAAGAGCAGAAAGACCCGCCGCGGCAGGCTCTGGAACGGCTGCCCCGCGATGATCAGCGTGGTCATCAGCACAATCTGGATGAGGCTGTAGACGATCACCGCGCCCCGCTCCCGCCGCAGCGCGACCGCCACCACGGCCAGGCCAGCCGCGCTCAGCACAAGGTCGATCATCGAGCTTTGGATAAATCTTGGCGGCGTGGTGGCCACATACGCGAGCCACTCCCACGGCCAGCCGAAGCGCGTGCCCCAGCCTGTGCTCAGCTGCGGGCTGATCAGCAGCGAGCGCAGCAGCTCGCCGACTGTCGCCCCGCCAACCTCGCCCAGCATTGTAGCGCGGTAGAACGAGAAGCCAAGGTAGCCGAGCGGCCCCAGGCCAAGGCAGGCGACCACGCGCAGGCCCCGCCAGCTCAGCAGCCCCCATCGATAGCGGGCGGCAGCCTCCCAGAGCAGCGGCGCAACCAGTGCAGCACCAGGCTGCTTGGTGAGCGCCGCCAGGCATGCCCATGCTCCAGCGGCAAACCAGCGCTCGTGGCGCGCGGCCCAAAGTGCCAGCAGCGTGAAGCAGAGCAGCAGCGGCTCGGTGTAGGGAATAAGCAGCACAAAGCCAACTGGAAGATACAGCGCCCAGCGCAGCGCCTCACCCGCCACGAGCTCGCCGTGATCGAGCGCCACATAGCGAAACAGCGCCGCCAGAAAGCCGAGGCAGGCCAGATTTGCCACCAGCAGGCCGGCGAGCAGCGTGTTGCCCCCTAGCAGCGTACCGAGCAGCCGCGTGAGCAGCGGCAGCAGCGGGTGAAACGAGGCGCGCCCGTCGGCGATGGCATAGCCACCGTCGGCGATCTTAAGGTACCAGGGCACATCCATGCGATTCCAGGGCTCGAGCAGCAGCCAACTCAGCCAGGCACGCAGGCTGCGCTCCGCAGGCATGCCCTGC
>JAYUYB010000294.1:0-4523 GCA_043752655.1 Chloroflexota bacterium | reverse complement strand
CCACCGCCCCCAGCAGCAGCCACTGGTTGGTGAGGCGCACGCTGTCCACGCTCATCCAGGCCACCCCCGCCACAAAGAATGCCACGCCGCCCAGGAATGGCACGCGCAGGCGAGCGAGGGAGCCGTACCACGCAAGCAGCAGCGACTCGCCGAAGAGCAGCAGCGAGTAGGGCAGCCCGCCCTCGGGCCGCAGCGCCTGCCCGAAGGTAACGCCAAGCAGCAGCATGGTCGCCGCCGCCTCTATCAGCTGCGAGGCGCGCCGTTGGCCCTGGAAGCGGCGCAGGCCCGCCGCCAGGGCGAGCAGGTAGATCCCGGCGGGCAGCACGTACCACTGCGGCTCGCTTACGCCCCAGTCGGCGAGCTGGCAGAGCGCGGCGGCCACGAAGACGGCGCCAGCCGCGTAGGCGTAGTACAGCTCCCGCTCGCGCACCGCGATGGTTGCAAGCAGCAGGCCCAGGCTCGCCAGCGCAAAGGTGAGCGGTGGCAGCGCCTCGCCCAGGGGCAGCGCCAGCGCTGTGCAGAGCAGGGCTACGCCAAGGGCGCCTAGCGTGGTTGGGCGGCGCCAGAGCTTTAGGCCCGCCAGCGCGGCCGCCCAGCCGGCAAGACAGACGCCCACAAGCTCTAGCACAAGCCATGCCTGCGCCCAGCCCGCCGTGAGCCCCGCCAGCTCGTTGGTGAAGTTGAGCGCCAGCACGAGCAGCGCTAGGGCGCCCCAGGCCGCAGGCGCGGAGCGCTCGACGGTGGCCGCGACGATCCAGAGCAGCGCCAGGCTGCCCGCGATGATCGCCAGCTCACGAGGCGTGCCTTGCGTGAAGGCGAAGGCGAGCGCACCGGTGAACAGGCTCGCCGCGTACACCGGGTACGAGAGCGCGGCGCCGCGCCTGCGGCCCGCCCAGATCGCTGCGCCACCCTGGGCCAGCGCGACGGCGAGCAGCAGGTACGGCCCTTGAAGCGCCCAGCCTGGCAGGCTGCCGGACACGCCCTCGACCATCAGGGCCAGGCTCCAGCTCGCCAAGGCCGGCCCGCTCAGGGCGGGCAGCGCGCGCCGCCAGCCGAGCAGGCCCAGGGCAAGGCCAACGAGCAGCATCGCCGCGCCCAGCAGCGGCCCCGCGCCGTAGATACTGTAGGCCGTCAGATCGTAGGCGCTGTAGGCTGCGAGCAAGGCGGGCAGCAGCAGGGTGGCACCGCCGACGCCGTGCTCGAAAGGCCTGCGCCAGGGAGCCAGGCGCGGCAGGCGCGGGGCCAGGAGCTGCACGCCCCAGCCGAGCACAAAGAGCGCCAGCGCCTCTAGGGCGCCAATCAGCAGCGACCACTCGGCGGGGAGGCCGACGGCAACATGAAAACGCCAGATCCCCAATGCAACCAGGGCCAGGCTGCCCCATGCCAGCTCCTCGCGGCCCTCCACCCAGACCAGCAGCGCCAGGAGCGCGGCGAGCAGCAGCGCCACGGCGGCGCTGTGCTCGGCGCTGGTGGCGGCGAGCAGCAGGGCGCCGCAGCCGCCGAGCAGGGCGCTGGCGTAGCCCCACCTGCCGGCTGCGCCCCAGGGCAGCGGCCGACGGCTTGCCCACGCGCTCAGCAGGGCCTGGGCCCAGACAGCGCCCGCGATTAGCAGGCCCGCGCTGGCTGGCTCGCCACCGGGCCAGAGCCAGCCAGCCCCGTTAAGCAGGGCCAGGTCAAGGGCGAGAAAGGCTGGCGCGAGCAGTTGTGGCAGTCGGTAGCGCCACAGGCCCAGGCCGTAGAGCGCGGCCATCGCGGCCCATGTGAATGTGAGGTGCGAGGCGCTACCCGCAGCCGCCAGCGGGGCCAGGGGTAGCAGGGCGGCGGAAAGCAGCTCGTAGGGCAGGGCGTAGGGGCGCCCGTAGCGGCGCAGCAGCTGGCCCAGGAGCGCGAGACCGAGCACGATCCCACAAATGGCGTAGGCCATGTCGCCCGGCGCGGGCTGCCAGCTCGTGAAGAAGCCCTGCGTGGCGGACAGGAACGTGCCGAGGGCGAGCAGCGGCGCAGCGCCGTAGCCCAGCTTGGCCTGCCGCCAGAGCGCGCTGTGGGCGCCGAGCAGCGCCGCGAGGCCGAGCAGGACGGCGACAGGCAGCGGGCGCACGGGGCTCAGCTGGAGCGCGGCGAGCGCCAGGGCGCCCAGGCCCGCAAGCGCGCCCCAGCCGACGGCGGGCCACGTCCAGTAGCGCAGGGCGGTGCGGCGCAGCCGCTCGCCCGCCAGGCTGTAGACAGTGGCGACGGCCAGGGCAACGAGGGTGGCGGCGCGCAGCTGCGCTGCGTCGGGCACGAAGCGCTCGATGGCGCAGCCCGCCGCCAGCAGGCCAGCGCCCAGGCTAAGGGCGGCCCAGGGCCAGCCGCGCCGCAGGCTGGCCTGCCAGCCGAAGATCGCGGCGAGCATGAGCGCGCCGGGCAGGCGCGTCTCCAGCTCCGTAAGCGCCATGCTGCCAGCTACGAGGGCCAGGCTTGCGGCAACCGCCTGAAGCGTGAAGTCGTAGTGCGCGCCGCGCCGGCCGGGCCACCAGCGCGCGGCGGCGAAGGCGGCGGCGGCGAGCGGCAGCAGGAGCAGGCCGCGCACGCCGAGGCCGAGCGGGGTGGCGGCGAGCAGCGCGCCGAGCCACGCGCCAAGGAGCAGCCCCGCCGCGCCCAGGCCGCCCGCCGCCAATGCGGGGCGGCTCGCGCCAAGCCAGCTGAACCGCCCGCGCTCCACGCCGGCAAAGGCGGCGGCGCCGAGCAGGATCAGCGCGGGCAAGGCGAGCCGCGCCGCCGCCACGCTGATCAGCGTGAGCGGCAGCGTGAGGGCGCCGCAGGCGAGGCCGAGCACCAGCAGCGGCGTAGCGGCTGGCCGCAGCCGCGCCGATGCGGGCTCGCTGAGCGCGAAGTAGACCAGGGCGAAGACGGCAAGCGCGAGCGCACGCAGGTCGAGCCCGGCGTCTGCGCCGAAAAGCGCGAGCTGAGCGGAGAGCGGCGCCAGCACGAGGGCCGCCCAGATCCAGGGGCGACGGCCCTCGCTCCAAGCCGCCAGCCCGCAGAAGAGCGCGCCCGCCGCCAGCGTAGCGGCGGTGGCGTAGCTCGTGGCGCCGCCGCTCAGCGCCAGGCTCAGCGCGATGGCCGTAGCCAGAGGCGCGCCGAGCAGGGCCACCCAGCGCGGGCCGATGGCGAGTTGCGGCGAGCCGCCGAGCCGTAGCCTGTGGGCGATCGGCAGCAGCGCGGCGAGCAGCAGAACAACTGGCATTGGCTGCCAGCCCAAGGCCACGTCGCCAAGGGTCGCGAGCAGCGTGCTGACGGCGGCCAGCGCCGCTGCGCCGCTGTAGACGCCGCGCCCCGTGCGCCAGGCGGTAAGCAGGTACGCCACAAGGCTCAGGCAAGATGCGAGCAGCCAGGCCGGGCGCGGCTCAAGGTCGAGCAGGCCGGGGCGGCCCAGGGCGAAGCCAACCACGGGCATGAGCAGGGCCGCCACTAGCTGCAAATTCCCGCCAGCGGTGGCGAGATCCGGCCTGCGGGCCATCCAGGCGCCACCTGCCCAGATCGCGGCGGTGGTGCCGGCGAGGATAGCGATTTGCACCAGGGCGGGCAGGCTGCTCCAGTTGAAAATCACTAAGGTGAGGCTCGACATCACCAGGAGAAAGGTGCCAAGGAAGAGCAGCACCCGGCGCGTGTCGAGCGCAAGCAGGGCGGCGCGGAGCGCAGTGCCAGCGGAGCGGCGCTGTGGCACGGGCGGCTGCACAGCCTGCTCGGCCAGCACAGGCGCCAGCGCGGGCACCGCCTGTGTGGCGGGGGGCTGCTGCGCTGCCAGCGGCCTCGTGATAGCTTGGGCGGGCGCGGGGCGGGACACACTAGCCGCAGGCGCTACCACTGGTTGTTGTGGCACGGGCGGGCCCAGGCTCTCCGCAACGTGCGTGGCGAGGCGGGCGCGCAGCTCGGCCTCGGCCTGGGGCGAGAGGCTGCCCTGCTCGGCCCAGCTGGCGACGAGCTTGTCGAAGGCGGCGTAGTGGGCGAGCCCAAGGGGCGAAGGAGCCGCCGCGTCGGGGCGCGGGGCCGCGTGTGGGTTCACGGTGCGCGGCCCGCTGCCGCGCCGCCCAAGATAAACCAGTAGGGCAATGAAGCCTATCACGGGGAGCACGAGGCAGAAGAGCAGGGCGAACAGCGATTCCATCATGGCAACCTCCGCAGGGCGAGTGAGACGACGCGGTGCGACACACAGCTCCACTGTAGCGTGGGGATGGTTGCAGTGGAGTAACTGTTGGGTGAAGCTTATGTTACGCTGCGGGCGCTCAGTTGAACGGCAGCGCCGGCCACAAATATAAGGAGCCATCAATAGCGATGGAACAGCGAGCTGTTCAGACGATTAGCGCCGCAGCCACGCGAGCCCTGCGCGGGGCGATCTTGCGGCCAGGGCAGACGCCCGAGCAGCTGATCTACGCGGGCGACGACGCGCCAGATACGCTCCACGCCGGGGCCTTCCACGCGGGCGCCCTGGTGGGGATTGCGTCGGTGGCGCGCAGCCCGTGCCCAATGGCGGAGTTCCCGGC